>CAXTUM010000031.1:0-11733 GCA_964247205.1 uncultured Beijerinckiaceae bacterium | reverse complement strand
CCATGCTCGAACAGAACATAGGCAAAATTGTCGAGCGTGGCCGTGGCCATGGTCAGTGGCACACCATAGGCAGGAGTGAGCGCAGTCGCCAGCAGACCGGCCAGCGGCAATAGCACCAGCAGGAGCGTCAGCAACCAAAGAGTCAGTTCAACCGGAAGACGCCACTGGCCAAGCGCGAAGGGCCTCGTCCGGACAAGCGTCGCGCTCACCCGGTAATCCCGCCGCTTCTGCATAATCTCCTGCACGATGATCCCCGCTCCGGCGAGCAGGCCGATGCCGATGGAGAGCATGGCGACCTCCGGCAGCACGCCAGGCCCGAAGCCTGACAACCGCTGGTAGATCAGTGTCGGCAGGGTCAGGTACTGGCCGGGAATGCCCAGAAAGGCGGGTATGCCGAAATTACCGAGGCACGAAACGAAGACCAGCGCCATGCCTGTCACGATGGAAGGCGTGACCAGCGGCAGGATGACGGTCCGCAAGACTGTGAACCGGCTGCCGCCCGCTGCCAGTGCGGCTTCGATCAGTTCGCGGGGAATGGTGCGCAGGCCAGCCCGCAGCGTAAGAAATACGAGCGGCGCGTATTCAACGCTGAGCAGCAGGATGATGCCTTCGCGCGAGTAAAGCGGGTTGCGGGCGCCAAGCGGAGGCGCAAGGTTGAGCAGTTTCAGGAGAGAGCTCGAGGGGCCGGAGACCTGCAGCCACGCCAGCGCCATCACCTGCGGAGCGATGATAAGGGGCATGACGAACAGAAATACAAAGTAGCCTCGTGCGCGAAAATCCGTGAGGGTTATGATGATGGCGACAGATACTCCCAGCAGCATGGCAAGGATGGTCGCTCCCACAGCGGTTTCAAGGCTGTTCACCAGCGCCCTTAGTGCGATTGGCTGGCTCCAGACTTCTGTGAAGGATCGATGCGGGCTGTTGGCCAGTGCTTCCAGCACCAGCCGTCCGATTGGCATCAGGGAGAGCAGGCAAACCAGCGCCGTCAGAGCGATGAATGTCCAGCGCTCCTGACGAGGCTGGTTCTTGACGGCATTGAACTGGGAAAGGAATGTCACGCCAGAATAGCCCCAAGCTCCGGCGGATCTGACTTCACACGCATTTTCAAGTCCTGATTTTCCGATGTCTTATCGGTGAAACTCTACAAACGAAAGACAATGCTTGAGTGAAAGGTCGGCCTATTATTTGTGCAGTGCACAATAAAGCAGCAACCCTGATCTGCGTGTTCGGTGTCTCGCAACCGCAGATTTGCAAATATTGCATGAATCTCCCGGTTCGGGCTGTAGATTGTTTCATAACTTTAACGTGATGGTTTTCGCCCGGTTTGGCACGGCCTTTGAAAGAGTGGCTTCGAATTCGGCTGGCTAGCTGAGGGCTGTAGGCCTGCTGAACATGAAAAGGACCTGATGTGATCTGCACCGGCACTCATCTTGCGAGCCAGACGATGCGGCCCGCCGGCCGCAAGGCAGCCGCTTTCGCGGCATGACGGATATCAGGCAATCATGAGCGGTGATTTTTCATCCGACCAGAAGCGTTATCTGGAAGGTTTTGTCTCCGGCATTCAGGCCGGAAAATTCGCGGGCGGCGCCGCCAAACCTGCGGCCGAGCCAACCGGGCCGGATGCGCCGCATTTCAAGGCGCAGGACGAGACAGTCGCGCGCGGCGGAAAGCTGGCGGATCAGGAAAAATGGAAGCGTGCCGAACATCCGTTCGATGCCTACCAGCGTTTCAAGACCCAGGCGGCAAAAGGCGAGTATCCCAAGCCCGAGGACAATTTCCGCTGGCGCTATTTCGGGTTGTATTATGTCGCTCCGGCCCAGAACAGCTACATGTGCCGCCTGCGCATTCCCAACGGCATTCTCACGCACTGGCAGTTTGCGGGCATGGCTGATGTGGCGGAGCGGCTTGGCGGCGGCTATTCCCATGTGACGACACGCGCCAATCTGCAGATCCGGGAAGTGACGGCGGAAAATGCCATTCCGGTCATTGAAAAGATCATTGAACTTGGTCTGTGTTCGCGCGGCTCCGGCGCCGACAACATCCGCAATGTGACGGGGTCTGCAACCGCAGGCATCGATCCGCAGGAGCTGGCGGATACGCGCCCGCTGGCGCGGGAATGGCACCATCACATCCTCAATTCGCGCACGCTTTACGGCTTGCCGCGCAAGTTCAACGTGGCGTTTGATGGCGGCGGTATTATCCCGACGCTGGAGGAAACCAACGATATCGGCTTTCAGGCCGTGATGGTGGGTGAAGGCGCAGGTGTAGAGACTGGCCTGTGGTGGCGCGTTGTGCTGGGCGGCATATCAGGCCACCGGGACCTGGCGCGAGCGACCGGTGTTTTCTGCAAAACAGAGGATTGCACACCTGTCGCGGAAGCCATGATCAAGGTCTATATCGCCAACGGCGACCGCACGAACCGGACGAAGGCACGGCTCAAGTATGTGCTGGATTCATGGGGCTTCGACCGCTTCATCCGCGAGACGGAAGCGGTGCTGGGGCGTTCGCTCGCGCGTATTCCCGAAACCGCCATAGCGCCCCGCCCGACATTCGACCGCTCCGCCCACATCGGCGTGCATCCGCAGAAGCAGGATGGTTTGAACTGGGTGGGCGTGACGCTGCCCGTGGGCAAGTTGACGGTGGCGCAGATGCGCGGGATCGCGGCGCTTTCCTACACTCATGGCGATGGAGATATCCGCCTGACGGTGTGGCAAAACCTGCTGATTTCCGGAGTTCCGACAGCAAAGGTCAAGGAGTTGAACAAAGGCATTCAGAAGCTTGGCCTTTCGACCTCCGCCACATCAATGCAGGCTGGACTGGTGGCCTGCACCGGAGCGACGGGCTGCAAGTTTGCTGCGGCGTTCACCAAGGAAGATGCGCTCAAGATTGCCGCACATATTGATTCTGTGATGGTGCTGGATCAGCCGGTGAATGTGCATCTCACGGGATGCCATCATTCCTGCGCGCAACATTATGTTGGCGATATCGGATTGATTGGCGCGAAAGTGGCGATCAATGACGATGGCGATACGGTGGAAGGCTACGACGTCGTCGTTGGCGGCGGTTTCGCTGATACGGCGAAGATAGGCCGCGAACTCTGGAAGGGCGTGAAAGCCCAGGATGCGCCTTCCAAGGTCGAGCAGCTTCTGCGGGCATGGACCGCAAACCGCGCGGACAAGGCGGAAAGTTTCCATGCCTTCGCCAACCGACATGACAATGACGGCCTCGTCACGCTGGCGGAGCAGGCCGTATGACGTTCCAGATGCCGCCTGTGAAGAGCTTCGATCTCCTGCCGGAGAATGCGCCGTTCTCCCCGGAGCAGCGGCTGTGGCTCAGCGGGTTTTTCGCGGGTTATCTCAATCTGGATACAACAGTAGTCACGGCGCTGGCGCCGGGCGAGGCGGCGACACTTCTCGGTGATGGCGTCGCTGAAGACGACAGTGCGCCGTGGCATGATCCCTCCATGGCGATTACGGATCGCATGGTGCTGGCCGAGGGCAAGCCGGTCAAGCGGCGCATGTTCGCCGCCATGGCGCAACAGGATTGCGGGCAGTGCGGTTATCTCTGCGAGACCTATTCGGCAGCCATCGCCGAGGGCAAGGAGCCCAAACTCAACCTTTGCGCGCCGGGCGGCAAGGAAACGCTGCGCATGCTGAAAAGTCTGGCGGAGGAGCTTTCATCGGGCGGCGGCGTTGCTGCGGGAGTCAAGGCAGACGAGCCAAAGGCAATCGGTGCGAAGGGCCTGTCGCGCGACAATCCGGCGGAGGCGATTTTCCTCGGGCGGCGCAAGCTCAATGGCGAGGGTTCGGAGAAAGAAACCTATCACATCGAGTTTGATCTCTCGCAGAGCGGCGTCACGTACAAGGCAGGTGATTCTTTCGGAATTTTTGCGGCCAATGACAGCCGTCTGGCTGATGCCGTGATTGCCCTGATCGGGGCGCGCCCCGAGCATGATATCGATGGCAAACCCTTGCGCGACGTGCTGATTCATGACCGGGCGCTGGGGCCGACGCCGGATAGCCTGTTCCAGCTGATCTCGTTCGTGACGGGCGGCGCGGTGCGTGCGAAGGCTCAGGCTCTGGCCAAGGGGGAAGATCCCGACGGCGATCTTGCCCTGCTGGATGTGCTGGGAACCCTGCACAAATTCGCGGGCCTGAAAGTCAGCCCGGAGGCGTTTGTCGAGGCGCTGGAGGAGTTGCAGCCGCGCCTCTATTCCATCTCGTCGTCGCCGCGCCATCAGGCCGGTCGGCTGACGCTGACGGTCGATACTGTGCGCTACACGTTGGGCAAGCGCCAGCGCATGGGTGTCGCCTCGACCTATCTGGGCGAGCGGATCGAGCCGGGTAGCAAGCTCCCGGTTTATGTGCAGCAGGCCCACGGCTTCGGCCTGCCGGATGATCCGATGAAGCCCGTGATCATGGTGGGGCCGGGAACCGGCATCGCGCCGTTTCGCGCCTTTCTGCAGGACCGCGCCGCGATCAATGCGCCTGGAAAGAACTGGCTGTTCTTCGGGCACCAACGCATGGCGAGCGACTTCTTCTATGCGGATGAGTTGAATGCCATGAAGGAGCGCGGTCAGCTGGACCGCCTGACGCTGGCCTGGTCACGCGACGGCAAGGACAAGATCTACGTGCAGGACCGCATGCGCGAGACCGGTGCCGAGCTGTGGGAATGGTTCCAGCAAGGTGCCCATTTCTATGTCTGCGGTGATGCCAAGCGGATGGCCAAGGATGTCGAGCGCGCGCTGGTCGATATCGCGGCGGAGCACGGCAAGATGCCTATGGATGATGCAGTTGCTTTCATCGCGGGCCTGAAAAAGTCGAGCCGCTATCAGGCGGATGTGTACTGACATGGAAGCGCCGATTGCCCTGACACGCCGTTCTCTCGCTCGCGTGCCCCGTGAAACCATGGCGCGCATGGGCGATCTCGCCACATTGCCGGTTTTTCTGAAACTCAGGGGCAAGCCCGCGCTTGTGGCCGGCGGATCCGCGGGGACAGCCTGGAAAGCCGAGTTGCTGGCTGCGGCCGGCGCGCAGGTGCGTCTGGTGTGGGATCAGCCTGATGCCGAATCGATCAAGCTAGCTGGAGATTGGCCGGAGCGCGTGACGCTGATCCGGCGCAGACTGCAGCACAGTGATTTCGACGGTGTAGCGGTTGCTGTCGGGGCTCTGGAAGATGACACCGAGGGAGCGCATTTTGCAGCGACAGCGCGTGCCAACGGCATCCCCGTGAACGTGGTGGACAAGCCCGCCTTCTGCGATTTCCAGTTCGGTGCCATCGTCAACCGTTCACCCCTTGTGATCGGTATCTCGACCGATGGCGGCGCACCTCCGCTGGGACAGGCCATCCGCTCGATGATCGAGACGCTGCTGCCAGCCGGTCTGTCACGCTGGGCGGCGGCTGCGAAGAACTGGCGCGGGCGGGTGATGAGCGCTGGTCTTGATGGTGCGGACCGCAGGGCATTCTGGCGGCGGTTTGCGGCTGAGGCGATGGCGCGGCCGAATGAGGCGCCCTGTCCCGTCGAGCGCGAAGTAATGATCGCTGATCTGGAGCATCGGAAACTCAGCGCGGGCAAAGGCCATCTGGCGCTGGTGGGTGCAGGGCCAGGCGATCCTGAATTGCTCACGCTCAAGGCGGTGCGCTTTCTGCGCGAGGCCGATGTCATTCTCTATGATGATCTGGTCAGTGATGGTGTGCTTGCCTTCGGTCGCCGCGAGGCGCGAAAGATTCATGTGGGCAAACGCGGCGGAGAAGTCTCCTGCGTGCAGAAGGATATCACCTCACTGGCCGTGCTGCTGGCGCAGGAGGGCAACCGGGTTGTCCGGCTCAAGGGCGGCGATCCGCTGATCTTCGGCCGGGCGGATGAGGAGATCACGGCTGCGAACGAGGCTGGTGTCAGCTTCACCATCGTCAACGGTATTTCGGCGGCTCAGGGCGCTGCTGCAGCGCTGGGTGCGTCGCTGACCCGGCGCGGCGTGGCTCGACGGCTGCAATTCGTCACGGCGCATGCGCAGACGGGGCGATTGCCCGATAGTATCGACTGGGGCAGTGTTGCTGATCCTGATGTGACGACCTGCATCTACATGGGGCGGCGCAATCTGGGTGAATTCCTGACCCATGCCTTTGCGGCGGGGCTGGACCGCAGGACGCCTGCCCGGTTTGTCATCAATGCGACATTGCCTGACCAGCATGTGCTCGCGGGGGATGCGCAAATCATTGGTGGTATGGTTGCAGGATGTGACCGCAAGGGTCCTGGCGTATTGATGCTGGGCCATGCCTTTGGCGTAGTGAATGCTGTCGCACGCGATCCAATGCGGCTTGCCGCAGAATAAGCGCAGTCCATCTGTTTGAACCATCTGCACTCCGGTTCGTTTTCCGGTATGGTGGGGAAATGACCTTGGCACGGGAAAATCGCGCATTTGGCCGGTTCTGGGGCCGATGGGGCTATCGTCTGCTGCTGTGGCCGCTGCTTGTTCTGGTTTTGCTGCTGGCCGCAGGGCGGTTTGTGCCCGTGCCATCGACTCTGATGCTGTTGCGATGGGCCTCGGGAGAACCGGTTCAGCGAAACTGGGTGCCGATTGAAAAAATGTCACCGCATCTCTCACGTGCGGTCATCGCATCGGAAGATCAGCTGTTTTGCGCGCATTGGGGTGTTGATTTCGAGGTGCTGCGGGAATTGATGGCTGATCCCGAGGGACCTGACAGGGGCGGCTCCACGATCTCGATGCAGACCGTCAAGAATGTCTATCTCTGGCATGGGCGTTCCTACGTCCGGAAAGCCATCGAGATTCCGCTTGCGCTGGCGGCTGATCTGGCGTGGGGCAAGCGCCGGATGATGGAGGTTTATCTCAATGTCGCGGAATGGGGCGACGGGATTTTCGGCGCCGAAGCTGCATCCCAGCATTACTTCCGCAAGGGTGTTTCCACGCTGACCCCTGCCGAAGCCTCCCGGCTCGCAGCAGCCCTGCCAAACCCCGAAAAGCGTGGTTCCGGTGTCTCGACATCCCATTCCCGCCGTGTCCTGAGGTTGATGAATGGCGTTGAGCCCTATCTCGATTGCGTGAAATGATGAGTGCAATTCCAGAGGAGAGACCCGGTGTCCACAGTTTCCATTCTTGATGACAGCGAACTGTCCGCTGAAGCGCGGGCGGTGTTCGACGACATCCGCGCCACGCGGAAATCCGATTTCGTCAACAATTTCTGGCGGGCGCTGGCGCATGATCCGGTGCTGCTGAAGCGGACCTGGGAAAGCGTGAAGCAGGTCATGGGCAAAGGCGCGCTTGATCCGCTCGTCAAGGAGCTGATCTATATCGCGGTTTCCACCGTGCAGGGCTGTGAGTATTGTGTGCGCTCGCACACAGCGGCTGCCCGTGCCAAGGGCATGACGGCACAGCAGCACATGGAACTGGCCGCTGTTGTCGGCATGGCGGCTGAGACCAACCGGTTGGCGACGCTGCTTCAGGTGCCGGTGGATGATGCGTTCAAAGGGACCTGATGGCCTCGTGAGCCATTGCGGCAAAAATCGGCACGGGATAGACCCGAAGCAGTTGCCTTTCCCAAGCTGTTGAGCCGCTTTGCCGAATTTTTTCACCCGCTATCAATCGATGGTCAGCGCCGGGCAGATAGAGGCTGATGCCGCCCAGTCTGCGGCGGTGCAGCATTTGAATACACTAGTGGACCGCCTCGGCCAGACACGGCTGGCGCGCAAATCCAGTGCGCTGGGATGGCTGTTTGGCGCGAGAGCCGAAACGCCGCAGGCTCTCAAGGGGCTCTACATCTGGGGTGCTGTCGGGCGCGGCAAGACCATGCTGATGGACCTGTTCTTCAGCTACGTGCCGGCACAGCGCAAGCGGCGCGTGCATTTCCATGATTTCATGGCGGATGTGCATTCGCGCGTGCATGAATGGCGGCAGCTGGCGCGTGACGGCAAGGTGAAGGGCTCTGATCCCATCGCACCCGTGGCGGAGGCGCTGGCCGATGAAGCCTGGGTGCTGTGCTTCGATGAATTCGCGGTCAATGATATCGCCGATGCGATGATTCTGGGGCGGCTGTTCACCGCTCTCTGGGAGCGCGGTGTCGTGGTGGTGGCAACATCGAATGTCGATCCGAAGGACCTTTACAAGGACGGCCTGAACCGCGCGCTGTTCCTGCCATTCATCGCGGAACTGCAGAACCGCATGGACGTGCTGAAGCTTGAGGCGCGCACGGATTACCGGCTGGAGAAGCTCTCGGGCGCGCCGGTCTATCATACCCCTCTGGGCCCCAAAGCTGATGAAGCGATGAATGCGGCCTGGAGCAGGCTGACGGGCATTGCGCCCGAAAGGCCAGTATCGTTGACCGTTCGCACCCGCAAGGTCGAGATTCCGGCAGCAGCTGCGGGCGTGGCGCGGTTCGGCTTTGAGGATCTCTGCAACAGGCCGCTTGGAGCCTCGGATTACCTGATGATCGCCCGCGAATTTCACACCGTGATCATCGACCGGATTCCGGTGATGGACTACGCTCGCCGCAACGAGGCCAAGCGTTTCATTATCCTCATTGATGTGTTCTATGAGCATCATGTGAAGGTTGTGGCATCCGCCGAAGCCGAGCCGCAGAAGCTCTACACCGCAACCGGGGGTCGTGAACTTTTCGAATTCGAGAGGACCATATCCCGGCTGATCGAGATGCGGTCGGAGGCGTATCTGGCCGCGCCGCATGGCCGTGTGGGCTCAGACAGCAGAGGCGACACAGCCGGGATTGTCGAGACATGAGCGCCGCAGATGAAACGCCCAAGGCACGCATTCTCTCTGCCGCCGCCCAGCAGCTGAAGCGTTACGGTGTGCGCAAGTTCACCGTCGTCGATGTGGCCGAAACCGCCGGAATGACCCATCCCAATGTCTATCGCTATTTCACCTCCAAGACGGCGCTGATCGATGCGCTGGTGACGAACTGGCTGAAGCCGCTGGAAGAGCGGATCGAGATGGTGGTGAGCGCGCCCGACCCGGTGCCAGACAAGCTTGAACGCATGGTGGTGGCGATCAGCCGGGCCTATCGTGCGGCGCGGGCTGAGGAGCCGGAGCTTTTCGCCGCTTTCGTGATCGCCACGACGACGAGCCGGGCGGTGTCGCGCAAGCACCGCGCGCGTATGCGCCGCGCTTTCGAGCGGGTGATCGAGGAAGGCATCGGCGCGGGCGTGATCGGCATCCGCGAACGCGCCAAGGCGCAGGCCCTGCTGCTGGATGCAAGCTGGCGTTTTATTGATCCGGCTTCGATTCTGGCCGAGGGTGATGACGATGCGAGCTTCGACGGCAGGCTTGAGCGGGTTCTGGAGGCGGCGCTCCAGAGACTGGCAAGGCGGGAGTTTTCTGTCTGAAAAGACATTACGAATGACATAAAATATTATTTGTAATGTCTTTTAAAGGCACTGAAATCATCCTTATTTCTAATTCATTATATATCCAAGCTTTTGATAAAGTTGATGTAAATATTTTTGATCCCTCGTCCTGCATGAACGCAGCATCCGATTGACTCGTTTCCGGACAGATCGCCTGTCTTGATTCAGCCCCAAGCATGAGTAATCGGGCCAGCCACAGGCTCGCTGAACGGGCTCATGTCTGACGTGTCCACATCAAGAGGTATTTCATGTCCCGCAAGAAGATTGCCCTTATCGGTGCCGGCCAGATCGGCGGCACGCTCGCCCATCTCGCGGGCCTCAAGGAACTGGGCGATATCGTCCTGTTCGATATTGCCGAGGGCATTCCGCAGGGCAAGAGCCTTGATATCGCTGAATCAGCCCCGGTCGATGGCTTCGATGCCAGCATCAAGGGTGCAAACGACTACAAGGACATCGAAGGCGCTGATGTGGTGATCGTGACGGCTGGCGTGCCGCGCAAGCCAGGCATGAGCCGCGATGACCTCATCGGCATTAACCTCAAGGTCATGGAAGCCGTGGGCGCGGGCATCAAGCAATATGCTCCCAAGGCGTTCGTGATCTGCATCACCAACCCGCTGGATGCGATGGTGTGGGCGCTGCAGAAATTCTCCGGCATCAAGCACAACAAGATTGTCGGTATGGCCGGCGTGCTCGACAGCGCCCGTTTCCGCCACTTCATCGCGGATGCCTGCGGCGTCTCGGTCAAGGACGTGAACGCCTTCGTCCTGGGCGGCCACGGCGACGACATGGTGCCGCTGGTGCGCTATTCCTCCGTTGCGGGCATTCCACTGCCGGATCTGGTGAAAATGGGCTGGCTCAAGGCGGAGCAGGTGGAGGCCATGGTCGAGCGCACCCGCAAGGGCGGCGGCGAGATCGTCAACCTGCTCAAGACCGGTTCGGCTTTCTATGCGCCTGCCGCTTCTGCCATTGAAATGGCGGAAGCCTATCTCAAGGACCAGAAGCGCGTGCTGCCCTGCGCCTCGTTCCTGAAGAACGAATATGGCCCGGATTCGAACGGCATGTTCATCGGCGTTCCTGTTGTGATCGGTGCCAAAGGCGTCGAGCGCGTCGTCAAGGTGCGGCTGAATGCGGCCGAGAAGGAAATGATGGCCAAGTCGGTCGCCTCGGTGAAGGGGCTGATTGAGGCGTGCAAGAGCGTCAATCCGGCGTTGAAGAACTGATTGCCCACTCTGTAATTCTGGCTGAGGAAAACCAATGAACATCCACGAATACCAGGGCAAGGCGGTCATCAAGGCCTTCGGCGCCAATGTGTCCGCCGGTTATCCGGCAACGACTGTCGCTGAAGCCGTCGAGGGCGCGAAGAAGCTTCCCGGGCCGCTGTATGTGGTGAAGAGCCAGATCCATGCGGGCGGGCGCGGCAAGGGCAAGTTCAAGGAACTGGGCCCCGATGCCAAGGGCGGTGTGCGGCTCGCGAAATCCGTTGCCGAGGTGGAAGCCCATGCGAAGGAGATGCTGGGCAACACGCTCGTCACCATCCAGACTGGCCCCGCAGGCAAGCAGGTCAACCGCCTGTATATCGAGGATGGCTCGGACATCGAGAAGGAGTTCTATCTTTCTCTCCTCGTGGACCGCGTCACATCGCGCGTGTCCTTCGTGGTCTCGACCGAAGGCGGCATGGACATCGAGAAGGTGGCGCATGACACGCCGGAGAAGATCATCAGCTTCTCCGTTGATCCCGCGACCGGCATCATGCCGCACCATGGCCGTACGGTCGCCAAGGCGCTTGGCCTCACGGGCGATCTCGCGAAGCAGGCGGGCAATGTCGTCAACCAGCTCTACACGGCGTTCATGGCGAAGGACATGGAGATGATGGAGGTGAACCCCCTCATCATCACCAGAGACGGCAATCTCAAGTGCCTCGACGCCAAGGTGTCGTTCGACGGCAACGCGCTCTACCGCCACCCCGACATGGTGGAACTGCGCGATCTCACGGAAGAGGATTCCAAGGAGATCGAGGCCTCGAAATATGATCTCTCCTACATCACGCTCGACGGCCAGATCGGCTGCATGGTCAATGGTGCAGGCCTCGCCATGGCGACGATGGACATCATCAAGCTGAACGGCGAATTTCCCGCGAACTTCCTCGACGTCGGCGGTGGCGCCTCGAAGGAAAAGGTGACGGCGGCATTCAAGATCATCCTGAAAGATCCGGCGGTAAAGGGCATTCTCGTCAACATTTTCGGCGGCATTATGAAGTGCGACATTATCGCCGACGGGATTGTTGCGGCGGCCAAGGAAGTGAACCTGTCGGTGCCGCTGGTCGTGCGCCTTGAGGGCACCAATGTCGCCGAGGGCAAAGC
>CAXTUM010000030.1:0-11754 GCA_964247205.1 uncultured Beijerinckiaceae bacterium | reverse complement strand
CAAGCTGATCGAAAGCGCCATCAATGGCATGCTGACATCGCTTGACCCGCATTCCAGTTACATGGACCCCAAATCCTTCACCGACATGCGCCAGCAGACACGCGGTGAGTTTGGCGGCCTCGGCATCGAGGTGACGATGGAGGACGGTGTCATCAAGGTGGTTTCGCCTATCGAGGACACGCCAGCGGCCAAGGCCGGTATTCTCTCCGGCGACCTGATCACGCATATCGATGATGAGGCGATTCAGGGCCTGTCGCTCAACGATGCTGTCAACAAGATGCGCGGGCTGGTCAACACGCCGGTGCGCCTCAAGATCATCCGCGCGCAGAGCAAGAAGGTCGAAGAGATCAAGCTGGTGCGCGACAAGATTCAGGTCCGTGCTGTCCGGGCGCGGAAGGAAGGCGATGACATTGTCTACCTGAAGATCAACACCTTCAGCGAACAGACTTTCGAGAACCTGAAGAAGGGGATCGAGACCACGGTTGCCGAGATCGGCGCCGACAAGGTCAAGGGCTTCATCGTCGACATGCGCAACAACCCCGGCGGTCTGCTGGATCAGGCGGTGGCAGTATCCGATGCCTTCCTCGACCGTGGGGAGATTGTCTCGACCCGCGGCCGCGATCCGGCGGACACCCAGCGCTTCACAGCCAAGAACGGCGACCTGACCAAGGGCAAGCCTATCATGGTGCTTATCAACGGCGGCTCGGCCTCGGCCTCCGAAATCGTGGCCGGAGCCCTGCAGGATCACAAGCGCGCCACGCTGATCGGCACACGCTCGTTCGGCAAGGGTTCGGTGCAGACCATCATCCCGCTGCGCGAGCAGGGGGCCGTGCGTCTGACAACGGCTCGCTATTATACACCGTCGGGCCGCTCCATTCAGGCCAAGGGAATCGATCCGGACATCAAGATCGAACAGGAAATTCCCGAGGCGCTGCGCGGCAAGGACGAGACCAAGGGCGAGGCCGGGCTGAAAGGCCACCTCAAGAGCGGTCAGGACACCGAGGAAAAGGGCGGCTCATCCGCTTATGTTCCGCCGGAAGCCAAGGACGACAAGCAGTTGATCTACGCAATGGATCTGCTGCGTGGCGTCAAGGTGAACCAGGCTCCGGCGCCTGCGGCAACGCCCAAGGCCAATTGACCGTTTTTCAGACATTCCGGACGAGATCGGGAGCCGCCTTCGGGCGGCTCTTTTTCGTGGAACGTCAAGCGGTCCTTCCCGACTCCCGCACACGTTTTCTGAACTTTCCGTGATGCCCCGTCCAATCTTAACGATAAGTCATCTTCCGTTCATCTCCCGCGCCCCAAAACACCTCTGACGGTGTCAGGATGCTTGCTTACCGATTGCATCTGTGGCTTGGGAACCGCCGTCGGGTCCGGACAGTTATATGTTTGGGTGGGAAGGTTTGTAAGAGGCGTAGTGATGAAGCATCCCCGCGATATTTTCCGCTCACGCATGGACCTCGGCGAAGTTTCCGTCGAGCGTGCCCTGGCGGAATTCCGCGCCTGCCGACCGGTTGTGATCACTTCTGAATCTTCTGCCATCCTGATGTGCGGCGTGGAAGGGCTGGACCCTGAACTCGCCCGCGATCTGGACAATCTTGCGGAGGGCAAAGCCCGCCTTGTGCTGCCCGCCGCGCGTCTGCGCCGTCTTGGCCTTGACCGCACCCAGCCCGGTGTTGTGTCGCTGCCCATCGTGGAAGCACAGCGCATCGAGACGCTGGCTCTCAAGATCGATGCCAGGATCGATGCACCTGTCAGCCCGCTGATGGACCTTGATGACATGGCGTTGGAACTGGCGCGTATCGCGCTGACAATTCCCGCCATCGTCACGCTGCCCGCCGACCTTGCCGTGCTGCCCGAAAGCCTGTTCGTGCGCGTAACGGCGGAAGCCATTCGCAACTATCGCCAGTCTCAGGTCAAGGCCATGAAGATGGTAGGCCGCGCACCGGTGCCGCTGGAAGGAGCGCCCGAGACCGAATTTGTGGTGTTCCGCGGCGGCGAAGGCCTTCGCGATCAGGTCGCGGTCATCGTGGGCAAGCCGGATTTTGAGAAGCCAATCCATGTTCGCATGCATTCGGCCTGCCTCACTGGCGATCTCTTCGGTTCCCTGAAATGCGATTGCGGCGACCAGCTGCGCGAGACAGTGCAATGGATGGCCGAGAACGACGGCGGCATGTTGCTCTATCTCGATCAGGAAGGCCGCGGCAACGGCATCGCCAACAAGATGCGCGCCTACAAGCTGCAGTCGCAGGGCTGGGACACATATGACGCGGACGAGGTGCTGGGCTTCGATTTCGACCAGCGCAAGTTCGATTTTGCTGCCGTGATGCTGACCCAGCTCGGCGTCAAGCGGGTCAGCCTGATGACCAACAATCCCGAGAAGATCGGCGCGCTTGAAAAGGCGGGTATCCAGCTTGTCGAAAGCAAGCGCGTGCTTGGCCGCCCGAATCCCAACAACGTGCGATATCTGGCATCAAAGCGTGATCGCGCCGGGCATTACATCGATTTCGAGGCGCTGGCAGCGCGCGCTCCGGCGGAGTGAGGCTATAGCTTTCCCTCTCCCGCCTGCGGGAGAAGGTGCACGCCTCCTTGGCGGGCGGATGAGGGCCTTCGACTTTCCCCTCAGCCTGCTCGCTGTGCGAGCTGTCCATCTCCCGCAAGCGGTAGAGGGTTGTCACTTCACTCCGTTCAACTCCGCAATCGCATCCGACACCATCGGCACGTATTCCTCGCCGCGCCCCTGTGACACTGCGATGGCGTAGGAGTTCTTCACCGCATTGCCCACCGGGTTCGAAAGCTTGGCGGCATCCGCCATGGATTCCAGATAGCGCATGTCTTTCAATGCGTTGTTCAGCGAGAAGACATGCGCATTGCGGTCGCCTTCCAGCACGTACTTGAAGAAAGTCTGGTAGAATCCGCAGTCCATGCGGCTGCCCCGGATCACGCTGTCGAAGACTTGCGGCGTGATGCCCACTTTCCGGCTGAGCGCGAGAGCTTCCGCATAGATCGCGCCGTAACCCATGGCGAGAAAGTTGTTGAGCAGCTTCATCTGATGTCCCGTGCCGACCGGACCGAGATGCGTGACCTTTGCTGCCCACGCCTCAACGGCCGGTCTGATGCGTGATACGGTCGCCTCGTCCGCGCCGATCATCGTCACGAGTTGGCCAAGTTCGGCTTGCGCCGGCGTGCCGCCGAGCGGCGCATCACAAAGTGTGATGCCGTGCGGCGCAAGTTCCGCAGCCAGTTCCTGCGTCGAGACCGGATTGGCCGTGGACGTATCGACGATGATCAGGCCTTTGCGGGCGCCGGACTTGATGCCGTCCGCGCCCCGGATCAGCTTTTCGACCACCGACGAATCCGTCACGCAGAGAAAGATGATATCGGAAGCCTTCGCCACGTCTGCCGGTGTCTTCACCTCGACCGCGCCTCTGGCAACCAGTGATTCCACCGGGCCTCGGTTGCGGTTGCCCATGATGGTGAGGGGAAAACCCTTTTCCAGCAGGTTTTTCGCCATGCCATGGCCCATGAAGCCCACGCCGATGAAGCCGATACGGTCTTTTGCCGCCATGATGTTTCCCCTGGTCTGATGTGACTATCAGGCACTGTCGAGGACGCGTGCGTCAAGGGACGATTGGCTGTTGCGCTGCCATCACTGCACCCTTCTGGTGAGTTGGGCCTGCGTGCGCCATCGCCGCAGCACATTCAATATTGGTTGCAAACGCAACCGGTTCTGCCAAGACCAAATATAATGACCTCCCGCAAGACGATCTTCCAGTACGGCTATCGCCGGTCCGCTGATCAGGACCAGACGAAGCCTTCGCATCATCCCGTTGTGATCATCGGTGCGGGGCCAGCCGGTCTGGCGCTCGCCATTGATCTGGCCCAGCGCTCCATTCCCGTGGTTTTACTCGATGACGCCGACCGCATCGGTGAAGGCAGCCGCGCCATCTGTTTCGCCAAGAAGACGCTGGAGATCTTCGACCGTCTGGGCTGTGCCGCTCCAATGCTGGAAAAGGGCGTGCGCTGGTCTGTCGGCCGTGTCTTCCAGGGAGAGCGCGAGCTCTACAAGTTCGACCTGCTCCCTGAGGGCGGCCACAAGATGCCTGCCTTCATCAACCTCCAGCAATACTATGTGGAGGGGCATCTGGTCGAGCGCGTGGCGGAGTTGCCGCTGATCGACCTGCGCTGGCGCAACCGCGTCAGCGCCATCACCCGCCGTGCCGATCATGCCGCGCTGACCATCGAGACGCCGGACGGGCCGTATCATCTCACCGCAGACTGGCTGGTCGCCTGCGACGGTGCGCGCTCACCTGCCCGCGCGTTGCTGGGGCTCGATTTTGCCGGCGAGGTTTTCGAGGACCAGTTCCTGATTGCGGACGTCAAGATGACGGCGGATTTTCCGGTGGAGCGCTGGTTCTGGTTCGAGCCGCCGTTCCACAATGGCCAGTCTGCCCTGCTGCACAAGCAGCCTGACGATGTCTGGCGCATCGATCTGCAACTCGGCCGTGATGCGGACACCGAAGCCGAGAAACGGCCCGAAGCGGTTATCCCCCGCGTTGCCCGCATGCTGGGGCACGACAATTTCAATCTGGAATGGGTCTCGATCTACAAGTTCCAGTGCCGCAGGCTGGAGCGCTTCGTGCATGACAGGGTGGTCTTCGCGGGAGACAGCGCGCATCAGGTTTCGCCTTTTGGCGCGCGGGGCGCAAACTCCGGCGTGCAGGACGCAGAGAATCTGGCGTGGAAACTGGCGGCGGTGATCAAAGGCGAAGCGAAAGCATCGTTGATCGCGACCTACCATTCCGAACGCTCCGAAGCGGCGGATGAGAATATCCTCAACTCCACCCGGTCCACGGATTTCCTCGCGCCGCATTCCGAAGCCGAACGCATCCTTCGCAATGCTGCGCTCTCGCTGGCGCAACATACCGGCTTTGCCAAACGCATGGTCAATTCCGGCCGCCTCTCGGTGCCCACGGCCTATACCGACAGCCCGCTGTCGACGCCCGATGACGCGGAATGGGAGGGCGGCGTGAGTCCCGGCACGCCAATCCCTGATGCGCCACTGGTGGATGCGGCAGGCAAAATGATGTTCCTGACGGAAGCTTTGGGGCAGGATTTCACGCTGCTCCGTAAGGCGAATGGGCAAACGCTTGATGCGCCGGAGGGTGTGTCAGTGATCGGGGTTGGAACAGAATTCAGCGGCACCGAAGGCCTCGTGCAGAAGCGTTTTGCCATACCGGATGGCGGCGGTTATCTCATCCGGCCAGACGGCCATGTCGCCGCGCGGTTCCATCAAGCCAGTCAAGGCAAGGTGGCTGCCGCGCTCAGGCGGGCAAGGGGAGGCTGATCATGCCAGAGCCAAAACTCATCACCGAGAACCGCTTCCCCGATCCTGACGCCGCGTTTCGCCTGATTGTCGAGGCGCATCGTGGGTTGTCAGAGGAGGAGAGCAAGGCACTAAATGCCAAGTTGGTGCTGCTGCTGGCCAACCACGCGGGTGATCTCGCCGTGCTGAAGGAAGCGCTGGAGATCGCGAAACGGTAGGGGAGGTTCACCCGCTTCTCCTGTGGGAGAAGAAAAGAGCATCGCTTGACTCTCATTCTCCCGTGTCATATATTTCTGTCATGACAGAAATTACAAACATCTCTGCAAAGACACCCGAGCCGGTCGAGCGCTTCATTCTCCACTGGGGTGACATGGGCGCGCAATGGGGCGTGAACCGCTCCGTCAGTCAGATACAGGCGTTGCTCTTCCTGTCGGATCGCCCGCTGACAGCCGAGGACATCGCGGACCAGCTCTCGATTGCGCGTTCTAATGTCTCTAATTCGCTGAAGGAGCTGCTGTCCTGGAATCTCATCCGCCGTGTGCCTCTGCGCAACGACCGGCGCGATCATTACGAGGCCGAGACAGACCCGTGGGAGATCGCAGTGCGCGTGGCTGCTGGCCGCAAGGCCCGCGAGATTGATCCGGCGCTGACGGCCCTGCGCCTCTGCGTCGAACAAGCCGAGACGGACAAGGCCGTGACGCCAATAGCGCGCAAACGCCTGAACGACATGCTGGCCTTCACCGAGCAGGTAGACCGCTGGTACAGCCAGATGCTGCAGGTGCCGAAAGCCAAGCGCGATATGCTGCTGAAGCTGGGTGCAAAAATCGCATCGTTTTTGCCGGGCGGGAAGTAACAGAAGAGCTGAGGAGGGCGATTCCGGTCGCGAATGCAATGCGCAGTAACAGGCAACATCAGGTCGTCGTTCAGGAGAGCAAGGCAGAGGTCGCCTTGGGCGATCTGCGCTTCCGCAACCTGATCCCGCGCGATGCCTGGGAGAGTTTGCCCGTTGCCATCCGCAAGCGTTTTTCCAAACGGCTCAGCGGCGGCGCCACTGCGGTCTATTGCGGGCGCATGACGATGATGCGCAACAGCCGCTGCGGCTGGTGGATTGCGCAAGTGCTGCGCCTCATCGGCAGCCCGCTGCCGCTCCATGCGGATATCAATGTGCCAAGCGTCGTCACCGTGACCGAGGATATGGCGACCGGCGGGCAGATATGGACGCGGCTTTATGCGCGGCGCAACGGTTTCCCGCAGATCATCCAGTCATCCAAGCGCTTCGCCGGACCGACGGGACTCGAGGAATACATCGGCTTCGGTGTCACCATGGCGCTCAAGATCGCGGTGGAGCCAAAGGCGCTGGTCTTTCAAAGCGCGGGCTACTGGCTGGGTTTCGGCAAGATGCGCCTAAGGTTGCCACGGTTTCTTGAGCCAGGCCTCTGTACCGTGCGCCACGAGGAGACGGTCGAAGGTGAGTTCCGGTTCAGCCTCGATCTTGCCCATCCGCTGTTGGGGGAACTCATCCATCAAGAAGGCCTCTATCGGGATCAGCCGGTATGACCACGTCCATCTTCCTTTTCGATGGTGTCTGTGTGCTGTGTTCGCGCTCGGTTGCTTTTATTCTGAAGCACGAGCGCGCGCCGGTGATCCGCTTTGTCGCGATCCAGTCCGGAGAGGGCAGGGCGCTCGCTCAGGCGCACGGCATCGATCCCGACAATCCGGAGAGCTTTCTCTTCATCGAAAACGGGATTGCCCTGCCGAAATCGGATGGTATCGCGGCGCTAGCCAGCCATCTGAATGCGCCATGGAAATGGATCAGCAGTGCGATCCGCATCCTGCCGCCCCCTGTCCGCGACTGGTTCTACGACCGCATCGCGCGCAACCGCTACCGTATCTTCGGCAAGCGCGAGAGCTGCCTGATACCAACCCCTGAAACACGCCAGCGTTTTTCGCTGCCAGATTGAGCATCATGCACCGCATTCTCATTATCGGAGCCACGGGCGTTTTTGGACGCAAGCTGGCTGCGCATCTCGCGCGGTTGGAGGGGCTGGAGCTTGTGCTGGCTTCACGTTCGCCCGCGCGCAGCGAGGAGCTTGTCAGTGCGCTGCGACAGAATGCGGCGGTCAAAGCCTTCCTGACGCCGATGGTGCTGGATCATCGTAAGGGCCTGCACGAAGCGCTGGCCCGCATTGCGCCATGGCTGGTGATCGACTGCTCCGGGCCGTTCCAATCAATGGGCTACGATGTGCCCAAGGCGGCGCTGGAGGCAGGCGCGCATTGCATCGATCTCGCCGATGCGCGAAGCTATATCCTTGGGTTTGAACAGGCGCTTGATAGCTTGGCCAGGGCGAAGGGCCTTGTCGCGCTCACCGGCGCAAGTTCATCACCCGCCATATCGGCTGCTGCTGTCGAGGCGCTCACGCGGAACTGGCAGCGCATCGACACCATCGATATCGCCATCACGCCCGCAGGACGCACTGACGTGGGCGAGGCGGTCACCGCCGCCGTGCTGAGCTACGCGGGAAAGCCTGTTCCGGTCTGGCGCGAGGGCAGGCTGCAGATGACAAGCGGCTGGGCATCCTCACAGCGCCTTGCTGTCCCCGGTCTCGGTCGTCGCAATGCCGCGCCGGTCGAAACCGTGGATGCGGAACTGTTGTCGCGACGATACCCGGTGACATCCCGCATTGCCTTTTTCGCCGGGCTGGAATCCCCCTTCGAGCATTGGGGCATGGTGGCTCTGGCGAAGCTGCGGCAATGGGGAATTCTGAAAGGCCTGATGTGGCTGCTGCCGCTGCTGACGCGGGCCCGCAAGCTGACGCGCATCCCCACGGGTGAAACCGGGGCGATGGTGGTGAGAGTGCGCGGCCTGAATGCGGATGGCCGTTGGTCGCAGGCGCAGTGGTCGCTGCTGGCGCTCAAGGGCGATGGTCCGCATGTGCCGATCCTGCCCGCTGCTGCGGCGGTGAGGGCGTTGATCGCTCGATCGCTTGCACCCGGTGCCCGCCCGGCTGCGCATGTCTTCGATCTCGCCACCATCGAGGCCGAACTTGCGCCCTATGCCATCACGACGCGGCAGGACGTGATCGTGCATCCTTCAGAAAGCCTCATGGAACGCGCGGTCGGTGCGGAGCAGTATCGGACTTTGCCGCAGGCCCTGCGTGCTTTTCACGATGCCGATGCGCCGCCGGTCTGGTCCGGGCGTGCGGAAATCGAGCAGGGAAGGGGGCTGATCACACGCCTCATTGGAGCCATCGTCGGTTTGCCCAAGGGCGGAAGCGATATCCCGGTCACGGTCAGTGTCGATCGCGACGTGGATGGGTCGCGGCTCACGGAAACATGGACGCGCAATTTCGGCGGCCAGCGCTTTGTATCCGTGCTCTCTGCAACCGAAACGAATACGGCGACAGAACGCTTCGGTCCGCTAACCTTCAATCTGGGTCTTTCCATCCGAAACGGTGAGCTCTACTTTCCTGTCACGGGTTGGCGCATCGGCCTTTTGCGCTTGCCCGCTTTCCTCGCGCCTCGTTCAGAAGCCCGGGAATATGCCGATGATCAGGGCCGTTTCTGCTTCGACGTGCGCATGAGCCTGCCGTTGCTCGGCTTGCTGGCGCATTACCGGGGATGGCTGAAGCCGGATGTGGCGGGTCAGCGCGATTCCGTCTAGTCCATTGGCATGCGTCGCACATTCTACTTCCTCATCATCGGCTGCATCGCGCTGATCTGGCTGGGCCAACGCATGCGTCTGGCCATGGAGCGGCTGGTCACGGGCCAGCCCGGCGATCACATGCTCGACATGCGTTTCTTCGGCTATGACGTGGAGGATGTCAGCGGTTACTTCCAGCGGCTGGGCGCCGAGAGGCGCAAGGATTACCTGCGCATCCAGACACGCATCGAACTCGCTTTCATCGTGGCTTACGGCATCTCGGGCGCTGCCGCAGGCATGTGGACATCGGCGGCGCTGCATGCCGAGAAATGGACGTTGGCCTCCTGGGCTCCATTCGCGGGCGGTCTCGTGATTGCCATGGGCGCGGTCATTGATCTCGATGAGGGCAATGCCATCCGCAAGCTGCTGAGGAGCTATCCACGCCTTGATGTGAAGGATGTGGCGCGTGCCTCGAAGGCCACCCGGATGAAATGGCTGTGTATCGTGCTGGGCCTGGCTCTGGTGCTGTTTGGCGCCGGCTTTGTCGTGATCGCCAAGCTGAAAGCTTTCTGAATCGGGAAATCATGGCGAAATGCCCGCCATATGCCGACTTTGCCCTTGCCAATCCCGCCCTTTTGCGCCAATGAACCGCTTCCTGATCGCCCGGCCAGTTAGGGCTGCCGCGGCGATCTTTGTCGTTCTTTCGGGAACTTCGGCCCAAGGATGTAATTTCCCGGTGGCCACAACTGATACGAGAGCAAAATGCCCAAACTGAAGACCCACTCGGGCGCGAAAAAGCGCTTCAAAGTGACGGCAACCGGCAAGGTCAAGTACCAGCAGACCGGCAAGCGCCACGGCATGATCAAGCGGACCAAGAAGCAGATCCGTGATCACCGTGGAACCCGCGTATTGTTCAAGACGGACGGTGACAATGTCATCCGTTTCCGCCTTCCGAACTCACGCTAACGCCAACCGCACCCGAGGAGCAAACACATGGCTCGCGTCAAACGGGGCGTTACGTCCCACGCCAAGCACAAAAAAACCCTGAAGGCCGCCAAGGGCTTTTACGGCCGCCGCAAGAACACCATCCGCGCCGCCAAGGCCGCCGTCGACCGCTCGATGCAGTGGGCCACCAAGGACCGCCGCATCAACAAGCGCAACTTCCGCGCTCTCTGGATCCAGCGCATCAATGCCGCCGTGCGTGAGCATGGCATGACCTATTCCACCTTCATCGGCGGCCTGATCAAAGCTGGCGTGGAAGTGGACCGCAAGATGCTCGCCGCCATCGCCATGGCAGAGCCTGCCGCCTTCACGGCCTTTATCGATAAGGCAAAGGCTGCCTGATCGGCACCTGCCGGACTGGAATGAACAAAAGGCGCCGGCTACGGCGCCTTTTCTGTTGGACAGGTGTACACGCCACGATTCCGCCTCGTTTGGCATGCCATTTTGGCGGCTGGATGAGGCTTGCGCCGGTTTCCATTCACCCGCCGCTGTCCGCTTCCGGATCGAGGGAGGAACATCATGGCCACCACCGCAAAAACCGTCCCTGCGCCGCATCCTGAATCGCTGGAAATCAACCGGCGGTCATCCGGTGAAAGCTATGTCATTGAATCTGTCCAGCCGAATGACCTGCTGGATGCCTTGCGGATGGGCTGGGAGGATTTCAAGGCGCTGCCGAGTCATCTGATCTTCCTTGTTGCGATCTACCCCGTTGGCGCCTTCGTTCTGGCGCGTTTGACATCAGGCTATGAGATATTGCCGCTCTTTTTCCCCCTTGTCGCGGGATTTGCCCTGATCGGCCCTTTCGCCGCCATCGGGCTCTATGAAATCAGCCGCCGCAAGGAGATGGGCGCGGATCCGCGCTGGGCTGATGTGCTGGACCTCTGGCATTCACCCAGCCGGGGATCGATCCTGGCGCTTGGCGGCCTTCTCCTGTTGATCTTCGCGGCCTGGATGATCACTGCTGACTGGCTCTACGGCCGCATCATGGGCACGGCCGGGCCCGATTCAATAGGCGGGTTCCTGCAAGCCGTATTGACGACCGATGCAGGCTGGAAGCTTATCGTGTTTGGTCACGCCATCGGCTTTGTCTTCGCGGCCGCTGCCTTCGTGATCAGCGTGGTGTCCTTCCCGCTGCTGCTCGACAGGCCGGTGGGCGTGGGCGAGGCGGTCAGTGCATCCATCGCCACCGTCAGGCGCAACCCCTTCACCATGGCGGTCTGGGCCGCGATCATCGCTGGTGGACTGATGGCGGGTTCGGCACTGCTTTTCGTCGGGCTGGTGATCGTGCTGCCCGTGCTGGCGCATGCCAGCTGGCATCTCTACCGCAAGGCAGTGCGCTGGGTGTGATCACGCAGCTTTGAGATCATCCAGCAGGCGCGCCATCGTGCGTTCCACTTCGTCCGCCTTCTTCGACAACGCAGCCGCGATGTTTGACAGTTCGGAGGCCTTTTCGCTGGTGTCGAGCGATTTCGTGGTGACATCCTTCAGCACCTCGGAAACCGCGCGCGAATCCGTGGCAGTCTCCTCAATGTTGAGGTTGATTTCGTCGGTCGTCACGGATTGCTGCTCCGTGGCCGCAGCGATGGCTGTCGAGACAGACGTGATCTCGTCAATGACCAGCACCACGTCCCGGACAACGGCAGCAACGTCAGCCACAGCGCCCCGGATCGACGCGATCTGACCGCCTATTTCGTGGGTTGCCTTGGCAGTCTGGCTGGCCAGTACCTTGACCTCGCCCGCCACGACCGCAAAGCCCCGGCCGGCTTCGCCAGCGCGCGCCGCTTCG
>CAXTUM010000029.1:0-11811 GCA_964247205.1 uncultured Beijerinckiaceae bacterium | reverse complement strand
AAACGGCGAACCGTTGCCGCCGGCCTGCCATCCCTCCCCCTTGCGGGGAGGGTGGTGAGCGCAGCGCAGGGTCGGGAGGGGGTCGCACCGGCCTCTCCGGATAGAGCAGCGCGACCCCCTCCCGACCCTGCGCTGCGCTTCGGGCCACCCTCCCCACAAGGGGGAGGGGTAAGAGGACCCTACAAAATGAACCGGCTCAAATCCGTATTCTTCGCCAGTTCACCCACGTTCTTGTTCACATAGGCCCCGTCAATCGTCACGCTCTCGCCGTTCCTGTCCGGCGCGGTGAAGCTGACATCATCGAGGATGCGCTCCATCACGGTCTGCAACCGGCGCGCGCCGATGTTCTCCACCGTGGAATTCACCTCCACCGCGATGCGCGCGACGGCGTCAATGGCATCATCGGAGAAGGCCAGCGTTAGCCCCTCCGTGCCCATCAGCGCCACATATTGCTTGATCAGCGACACCTCGGTTTCGGTCAGGATACGCTTGAAATCATCCTCGCTCAGCGGGTGCAGTTCCACGCGGATCGGCAGGCGGCCCCGCAATTCCGGCCGCAGGTCCGAGGGCCGCGCGATGTGGAACGCGCCTGATGCGATGAAGAGGATGTGGTCGGTCTTCACCACGCCGTGCTTGGTCGAGACATTGGTGCCTTCGATCAGCGGCAGCAGATCGCGCTGCACGCCTTCCCGCGACACCTCGCCGCCGCCCCGGCTGCCCTCACGCACGCAGATCTTGTCGATCTCGTCGAGAAACACGATGCCGTTGTCCTCGACTTGCCGGATGGCCTCCTTGATGACCGCGTCCTGATCCAGCAGCTTGTCACTTTCCTCGGCCACCAGCGGCAGGTGCGCTTCCTTCACCGTCAGCTTGCGCGGCTTGCCGCGGCCCTGCATCTTGCCGAAGATATCGCCGATGGAAATCGCGCCGACCTGACCGCCGCCGGGCATTCCAGGCAATTCGAACATCGGCATCCCGCCGCCGCCGGACTGGATCTCGATCTCGATCTCCTTGTCGTCGAGTTCGCCCGACCTGAGCTTCCTGCGGAAAGAGTCGCGCGTGGCCTCGCTGGCCGTCGCGCCGACGATCACATCAAGCACGCGGTCCTCCGCCGCAATCTCGGCGCGGGCCTGCACCTCCTTGCGCTTCACCTCTTTCACCTGGGCAATGCCGATATCGAGCAGATCACGGATGATCTGCTCCACATCGCGGCCCACATAGCCGACCTCGGTGAACTTGGTGGCTTCCACTTTCAGGAACGGCGCATGGGCCAGCTTGGCCAGCCTGCGGGAAATCTCGGTCTTGCCGCAGCCCGTGGGGCCGATCATGAGAATGTTCTTGGGCAGCACCTCCTCGCGCATCGAACCCGTGAGCTGCTGACGCCGCCAGCGGTTGCGCAAGGCGATGGCGACGGCGCGTTTGGCGTCCTTCTGTCCCACGATGAAGCGGTCAAGCTCAGAGACGATTTCACGGGGGGAGAAGGTGGTCATAATGCGATGCTCTCGATCACGAGATTGCCGTTGGTATAGACGCAGATTTCGCCCGCGATGGTCATCGATTTGCGCACGATCTCTTCCGCCGTCAGAGGCTGGTCGACCAGGGCGCGCGCTGCGGCCAGTGCATAGTTGCCGCCGGACCCGATGCCCATGACGCCGCCCTCCGGCTCCAGCACGTCACCTGTCCCGGTGAGCACAAGGCCCGCCTCCTTGTCCGCCACAAGCATCATCGCCTCGAGCCGGCGCAGATAGCGGTCGGTGCGCCAGTCCTTGGCGAGTTCCACGCAGGCCCGCGTCAGCTGGTTGGGATATTGCTCCAGCTTGGCTTCAAGACGCTCGAACAATGTGAAGGCATCGGCGGTGGCACCCGCAAAACCCGCAATGACGCTGCCCTTGCCAAGCCTGCGCACCTTGCGGGCGTTCGCCTTGATGATGGTGGCACCAAGGCTCACCTGCCCGTCGCCGCCGATCACCACATGGTCCCCCTTGCGCACCATCAGGATCGTGGTGGCGTGCCAGCCGGGATAGGCGGATTGGGGATTGTCAGCGTGCATGGGAAGCCCTGTGGACATGATTCGCATGGAGTTCAGATCCTCATCTAGAGGAGGTGCTAGGACAACACCAAACAGGTCAATCGAGAGAACCGGAGGTATCTCAATTTGATGGCTGTCTGCTACCTGAGTTGGCACATCTGACTTGCATCCCGCCAGGTATGCTTGTGGGCAATCGGGTCAATGATCAGCCCCGCTTGCGGCAATACAGTTCCAGCTTGTGGCGCACGATGTCATAACCCAGTTCGGCGGCGATCTGCGCCTGAAGCTTTTCGATCTTCTCGGAACGGAACTCGATGACCGTGTTGGTGTCCAGATCGATCAGGTGGTCATGATGTTCGGTGTCTGTATTTTCGAAACGGGCGCGGCCTTCCTCGAAGGAATGCCGCTGGATCGCACCTTTCTCTTCGAGCAGCCGCAGGGTCCGGTAGACCGTTGACAGCGATACACTCCCGTCAATGGCATAGGCGCGGTGGTAAAGCTCGTTGGCATCGGGGTGGTCCGTGGCATTGGCCAGCACCCGCAGTATGACCTTGCGCTGCTCGGTCATGCGCAGGCCGACGCCTTTGACGTCCTTGCAAAAGCGCTCGTATCGCTCGTCCGAAGTCATCATGTTGCGAATCTAACCGTACTGAGTTGCAAGTGCAATCTTGTTTATGCCACTCACTCGCAATTGCATTGACAAATGCAAATCACTCGCATTAGCATTGGACATGATGAAGCTGAAAGGTAAACTTGATCGAAGGCTTGCGAGCGGCGCAGCGGCTGCAGAAATGCATGACTGGCCGCAGGGCGCTGATGACCAGGCCAGGAGGATCATGGATGCCCCTCTGAACCCGAGCATTGCAAGGAACGTCCAGATGTCAGCTGTCCAACTTGATCCCCTGACTGGCCTTCGCAGGCGTTTCCTGCATGTATGCGCTGTTCTTCTCGTCGGCTGGTGCGCTGGCGCGACGCTGGCGGAGGCCCAGACAGTGCGCCCGCCCGGAAAACCGCTGCGCGTAGTCACCACCTTCACCATCATTCAGGACATCGCGCAGAATGTGGCAGGCACGGCAGCCATCGTGGAATCGGTCACCAAATCCGGTGCGGAAATTCATGATTATTCGCCCACTCCGCTTGATGTCGTGAAGGCGCAATCGGCTGATCTCGTGCTGTGGAACGGCATGAACCTCGAGCGCTGGTTCGAGAAGTTCTTCGAGAATGTGAAAGGCGTTCCAAGCGTGGTGATCACGGACGGCATCGCGCCCATGGGCATCAGGGAAGGCCCCTATACCGACAAGCCCAATCCGCATGCCTGGATGTCGCCGACGAATGCCCTGATCTACGTCGAGAATATCCGCAAGGCGCTGGCCAAGGCTGATCCGGCCAATGCCGAGGTCTATGCCAGGAATGCAGCGGCCTATTCCGCTGAAATCAGGGCACTCGATGAACCCTTGCGCAAGCGCCTGTCAGCCATTCCGGAAAACCAGCGCTGGCTGGTGACCAGCGAAGGCGCCTTCAGCTATCTCACGCGCGATTTCGGCATGCGCGAGGCTTACCTCTGGCCGATCAATGCAGATGAGCAGGGAACGCCCCAGCAGGTGCGCAAGGTCATCGATCTGGTGCGCAAGAACAAAATCCCGGTTGTGTTCAGCGAAAGCACGATCTCGGACAAGCCTGCGAAGCAGGTCGCACGCGAAACTGGCGTGCGTTATGGCGGTGTGCTCTATGTAGACAGCCTGAGTGCGGCAAACGGCCCGGTTCCGACCTATCTGAAACTGCTCGAAGTGACGGTCGAGACCATCGTGACGGGTTTTGGAAAGTGACAGGCGTGCGGCAGCCGTTGGCGCTCACGGCATGAAAAGTCCTGTGCTCGGCAAATTCAAAGGTGTGACAGCGCAAAACCCTTCCGCGATGGGAGGCCGTATGGCACCCTCGATCGAGGTCGAGAACATCACGGTCAGCTATGCCAATGGTGTCACGGCAGTCCGGGAAGCCTCCTTCAGACTTGGCGCATCGACCATCTGCGCCCTTGTCGGCGTCAACGGATCAGGCAAATCAACTCTGTTCAAGACGCTGATGGGCTTCCTGACGCCCGCAGCCGGGACAGTCAGCATCTGCGGCATGCCGGTCAAGGCGGCACTCAAGAAGGGGCTTGTGGCCTATGTGCCGCAAAGCGAGGATGTTGACTGGAATTTCCCTGTTCTGGTCGAGGATGTCGTCATGATGGGCCGTTACGGCCATATGAATTTCCTGCGCATTCCTGCAAAGACCGACCGTGCCGCCGTCGATCATGCGCTTGACCGCGTCGGCATGAGCGACTTCCGCAAGCGCCAGATCGGTGAATTGTCAGGCGGCCAGAAAAAGCGCGTGTTTCTGGCCCGCGCACTGGCGCAGGGCAGCGAAATCATACTTCTTGATGAGCCGTTCACGGGTGTGGATGTGAAAACCGAATCCGCCATTATCGACCTCTTGCGCGCCATGCGCGATGATGGGCGGCTGATGTTTGTCTCCACGCACAATCTCGGCAGTGTGCCGGATTTTTGTGATCAGGTGGTGCTGTTCAACAAGACAGTTCTTGCCTATGGGCCGACTGCCAGAACCTTCACCGAAGCCAATCTGTCGGAAGCCTTCGGCGGTCTGCTGCGTCATGTGCGCCTCGGCGGCGCCGACCTGCACGAGGATGGCGACGAGCGCAGGGTGACGGTGCTGACCGATGATGAACGCCCTCTGGTGCTCTACGGAGAACGGGACCGCGAGAAGCACATCAAGCCCGAACGCGATGGGAGCACGTGATGGTGCTGACGCCAATGGCCGAGCTTCTGCTTGAACCTTTCGCCTACAATTACATGACCAAGGCGATCTGGGTCAGTGCTCTGGTCGGCGCGGTCTGCGCCTTCCTGTCTTGCTACCTCATCCTCAAGGGCTGGGCGCTGATGGGCGATGCGCTGGCGCATTCCGTCGTGCCTGGTGTCGCAGCCGCCTATCTTCTCGCTCTGCCCTATGCCGTTGGCGCGTTCACATCTGGCATCATCGCCGCGCTGGGTATCACTTTCGTCAAGCGGTTGACGATGCTGCGCGAGGATGCCGTCATCGGCCTTGTGTTCACCACGTTCTTCGCCATCGGCCTCCTGATCGTCTCAATCAATCCGACAGCGGTGAACGTGCAATCCATCGTGCTCGGCAACATTCTCGCCATCTCGGACGAGGATGTCGTCCAGGTCATCATCATTGCGGCGGTATCTCTGGCGATCCTCGGCCTCAAGTGGAAAGATCTGATGCTGGCCTTCTTCGATGAAAACCATGCCCGCAGCGTGGGGCTCAATCCCTGGGGTTTGCGTGTCCTGTTCTTCGTGCTGCTCAGCGCCTGCACGGTCGCGGCGCTGCAGACCGTGGGGGCAGTGCTCGTCATCGCGATGGTCGTGACGCCCGGCGCCACAGCCTATCTGCTGACAGACCGCTTTGGCGTGATGATCTGCCTGGCCATGGCCATTGGCGCTGTCACCAGCGCGTTCGGCGCCTATATCAGCTTTTTCATGGACGGGGCGACCGGTGGTCTGATCGTCGTTTTCCAGACACTCGTATTTCTGACCGCTTTTGTCTTTGCGCCCAAACATGGACGACTGGCGGCGCGGCGGGCATCGCAAGCAGCCGTGAGCGCTGTTTCATGACAATGCTGTCCTGGATTGCTGATCCACTCGCCTATGGGTTCATGCAGCGCGGGCTTGTCGTGGCCGTGCTGGTGGGCGCGGTCTGTGCGCTTCTGTCCTGCTATCTTGTGCTCAAGGGCTGGTCACTGATGGGGGATGCCGTATCGCATGCGGTGCTGCCCGGCATCGTGATTGCCTTTGTGCTCAAGATACCGCTTTCCATCGGTGCATTTGCAGCCGGACTCGGCTGCGCGCTGGCGACGGGCTACCTCAGGCAGAACAGCAGGATCAAGGAAGATGCTGTTCTCGGCATTGTCTTCTCAGGCATGTTCGCCCTGGGCCTTGTCATGTTCACCAAGATTGATACGGACCAGCACCTCAACCACATCCTGTTCGGCAACATGCTGGGCGTGCAGTGGCCCGACGTGCTGGAGGTCGCCATCATCACGCTGCCCGCGATCCTGCTGGTGCTCGCCAAACGCAAGGATCTGCTGCTCTATTGCTTTGATCCTGCCCACGCGCGCGCTATCGGCCTGCCTGTCAATGTCCTGCATTTCGGCCTGCTGACACTTCTCGCTCTCACCATCGTCGCATCACTGAAGGCCGTTGGCATCATTCTCGTCATCGCCATGCTGATTGCACCGGGCGCGATCGGGTTCCTGCTGACCAAAAGGTTTGATCTGATGCTGGGCATCGCCGCCGCTGCCGCCATCGGATCCAGCATGATCGGCACCGTCATCAGTTTCCACATCGATGCCGCAACTGGGCCGACAATCGTTGTTGTCCAGGCGGCGGTGTTTGTCATCGCACTGGCATGGAGCAAAGGCTCCATGAACGGGGACAGCGGTCGGAACAAGGCTTCTGTTTTTTAGATTTTACCATAGTCCGGTTCCAACACACTGCCTTTGACGCCCTACATCGTCGCGCCGATCTGCCACGGCACGAATTCCACGTCGCCGTAGCCCATCACTTCCGATTTCGTGCGCTCGCCTGATGCGATCCTGAGGACGAGATCGAATATTTCCTTGCCCTTGTCCTCCATGCTGACACCGTCCAGCACGTCTCCGGTGTTGATGTCCATGTCGTCGATCATGTGGTTGTAGATCGGCGTGTTGGTCGCGAGCTTGAAGGAAGGCGTTGGCTTGCAGCCGTAAGCCGAGCCGCGCCCTGTCGTGAAGGCCAGCACATTGGCGCCGCCCGCCACCTGCCCCGTGGCAGCCACGGGATCGTAGCCCGGCGTATCCATGTAGACAAAGCCGCGGGCCTCCACCTTCTCGGCATAGTGATAGACACCGCGCAGCGTCGTGTTGCCGCCTTTCATCGCCGCGCCCAGCGATTTTTCGAGTATCGTTGTGAGCCCGCCTGCCTTGTTTCCGGGCGACGGGTTATTGTCCATGCTCATCCTGTTGCGGGCGGTGTAATCCTCCCACCACTGGATGATGCCGACCAGCTTTTCGCCGATCTCTTTCGTGGCCGCACGGCGCGTCAGCAGATGCTCGGCACCGTAGATCTCCGGCGTTTCGGACAGGATCGCCGTGCCGCCGTGTCTGACCAGCCGGTCCACTGCCGCGCCCAAAGCCGGATTGGCCGTGATGCCGGAATAGCCGTCGGAGCCGCCGCATTGCAGAGCGAGGCACAGTTCAGAGGCAGGCAATGTCTCGCGCTTCACGGCGTTCACGGTCGGCAGCATCGCCTTGATCGCCTCGATGCCAGCCATCACCGTCTTCTTCGTGCCGCCCACCTCCTGGATGGTCATGGTGCGGAAGGTCTCGCTCTCCTTGATGCCGTAGGCGTCCTTCCAGCGGCCGATCTGGAAGCCCTCACAGCCCAGCCCCACCATCACCACGCCGCCCATGTTGGGGTTGGTGGCATAGCCCCACTGCGTGCGCTTCAGCACCTCGTAACCCTCGCCGTTGATATCGAGCGCGCAGCCGCCGCCGTGCACCAGCGGAATAACGCCATCGATGTTGGGATAATCGCGCAAGATGCCCGAGCGGTTGATCTCTTCCGCCATGAATTTGGCGACCGTGGCCGAGCAATTTACCGAGGTGAGGATGCCGATGTAGTTGCGCGTGCCGGCGCGGCCCGTTTTGCGGCGGTAACCCTCGAATGTCGCCTGCTGGTGGAGCGGCAGGATATCCTCGGGCTGCGCATCTTCCGCATGACGATAATCGCGCTCGAACGCCGCAAAGTCACAGTTGTGGGAGTGGATATGCTCGCCAGGCGAAATCTCCGCATGGGCAAACCCGATGATCTGGCCGAATTTGATGACGGGCTGGCCTTTGGTGAACTTCACCATCGCCATCTTGTGGCCGCGCGGAATGCGGGCGGCAGCTGTTACGCTTTCGATGATCACGCCCTTCTCGACGGGATCAACTGCCACAATTACATTGTCGAGGGTGTTGAGGCGGAGGTGGCGGCCTTTCGGCGCGACGTGGATGGTCATTGGGATTTCCTCAAGGTCGGCCTTGCCATTCACGGCAGGCCAAGTCTCTATTGGGACCAACAATAACGCCGCATCCGGGAAATGCCATCCATGAAACTCGCGCCTGAAAGAACCCTCCCCGCCGACGGCACCGCTGGCGCTCTCGCGGGGCGCATCTGGCGGCCTGATGCGGGCGGCCCCTCAGTTGTGGCCATCCGCGAAACCGGCGTCTTCGACATCTCGGCGGCTTTTCCCACGATGCGAGATCTGTGCGAAACGCTTGATCCCGCCAAAGCGCTTAAGGCCGCTGGAGGTGACCTCGTCTGCGATCTGGCCACGCTGCTGGCCAATACGGCGGAGGCCATGCGCGATCAGGCGCAACCCTGGCTGCTCGCGCCAATCGACCTGCAGGCCGTCAAGGCGGCGGGCGTGACGTTTCCGGTCTCGATGATCGAGCGGGTGATCGAGGAGAAAGCACGCGGCAATGCTGCGGCGGCGAACGCCGTCCGCGCCGAGATCAACGCGCTGGTGGGCGGCGACCTGCACAGGCTCAAGCCGGGCTCGCCGCAGGCGATGGCGCTGAAAGAGGCGCTGATCAGGGCGGGCAGCTGGAGCCAGTATCTCGAGGTCGGCATCGGGCCGGATGCGGAAATCTTCACCAAGGCCCCGCCGATGGCTGCCGTCGGCACCGGCGCGGATGCGGGCCTGCACCCGATCTCGACCTGGAACAACCCGGAACCCGAGGTGGTGCTGGTGGTGGCGTCCACCGGCTGGATCTGCGGGGCAACGCTGGGCAACGATGTCAACCTGCGCGATGTGGAAGGCCGCTCCGCACTGCTGCTGGGCAAGGCGAAGGACAACAACGCAGCGGCCTGTGTTGGTCCGTTCATCCGCTTCTTCGACGCGACATTCAGCCTTGACGATGTGCGCAGCATGGAGGTTCGGTTGCGCGTGGCGGGCGAGGACGGCTTCGTGCTCGACGGCAAGTCCAACATGGCGATGATCGCGCGCGACCCGACCGATCTGGCAGGCCAGATGCTGGGCAAGCACCATCAGTATCCCGATGGCGCGGTGCTCTATTGCGGCACGATGTTCGCACCTACGCAGGACCGTGGCGCAAAGGGGCAGGGTTTCACCCACAAGACAGGCGACGTGGTGACCATCGCCTCGGACAAGCTGGGCAGCCTGACCAACCGCATGCGCCTTTCGACCGAATGCGCGCCCTGGACCTTTGGGACCGGCGCACTGATGCGCAATCTCGCCAAGCGGGGTTTGCTGTGATTGGCGCAGGCGGAACACCGGGCGGCATGCCGCAATTCTTTCTCGGCCTCGGGCTGGCGGTTGTCGGCGCTTACCTGCTGACGCAGCAGGTAAGCGTGCAGAGCGGATACTGGACCCTGGGCGGCTGGAACGCCTTCGGCCTGTCGCTCATCCCCTTTATCCTGGGCATCGGCCTGCTGTTCTTCGACAGCAGATCAACCTGGGGCTTCCTGCTGCTCTTCACAGGCGTCCTGATCATCGCGGCGGGGATTGTGCTCAACCTGACGATCTATTTCCAGCCAACCAGCCTGTTCAACACCCTTGTCATGCTGGCGATGACAGCGGCGGGGGTTGGGCTGGTGTTGCGGGCGCTGAAGAGCGGGTAGCTCAGGCGAGATTCCGGTCGTCGACAATACGGCGGATGTCCTCGATGATCAGGGTCATCTGGTCAGCCCATCGCGTCAGCGAAGCCGAGAGCAATCTGACTGGTCCCGGCTCGACGAACGGAACGGAGTGCGAAAGGTCAAGAAGATCAGCCGCCAGATAATGGCAATTGATGATCTGCTGTTCTGTCTGCGCGATATAAGAGCTGCGAGACTGTGTTGAGGCTTTGGCATTGTGGCGCGTCATCGGGGCTCCGTCCTTGTGCGAATCAGTTGATGGTGTGCGGAGCGTTGTCCTTCCGGAGAAGTTGCGCAGGTACGAGCGAGTGAGTAACAATCCCGGACCATGTCAATAACACCATCAGAGGATGATCAAGCGCCTCCTGCAAGGCTGCCTTTCGAGGCACCCGAGATTGAACGGACGCTTGAAATCATCGGCCGATCCGAAGAGTTCGGCAGATCGGGCCGCCTCGCGGAACTCCTGCGTTTCATCATTGAAGAAGAGATGGCCGGGCGCGGAGAGCGGCTGAAAGCTTACGTGATCGCGACACAGGTGCTTGGGCGCAATGCTGATTTCGATGCCGCGCAGGACTCTATCGTCAGGGTGGAAATCGCAAGGCTGAGAACCGCTCTCAAGCTCTTCTATTCCCGTGGCGTTGAAACACCAGTCCTGATTGATATTCCCAAGGGGGGATATCGGCCTGTGTTCTCGGCTGCACCTGCGGCCAGGAAAGAGACTCCGCCGCAACCAGAGGTGAGTCCGCACGGCGGGCGGCGCAAGGAGGACCCGAAGCGCGGCGCCCGTTTCCCCGGCGTCTGGATGTACGCCTCTGCGGCTGCAGCCCTGATTCTTGCCGGAGGGCTGACGCTGGTCCTGCGGCACGGCACGGCACAGACATCTGTTTCGGCGCCGCCGCTGGTATTGGTCTCCCCTGTCACCATTTCTTCCAGTGATCCCGCCATGAAGGCATTCGAGCGCGGCCTGAAGGGTGAACTGGTCGCCGAGCTTTCCGCTTATCAATGGATGTCGGTGGCATATCGCAGCGAGGCCCCGCCTGCCGCGAATCCGGCAGATCGCCGATCCGTCTACACCGTTAACATGAACATGGTGATCGAAGGAAAAGAGTACTCCGGCGTCACGACGCTGCAGGAAGCCGCGACAGGCCGCGTGCGCTCGACATATCTGGACAAGGGCACCCTGCCAGACAGGCAGGTCTTTCCTTCTCTCGCAGCATCGGCAAAGCGCATCGCAGCCGATATCGGGCAGCCTCTGGGGGCTTTGACGCAAGCCGAACTCGAAGACGCGCCAAGTTCTGCACAGGGCTCATATTCCTGTGTCCTCAGTCTTCGCAGATATCTTCTGGGCTGGTCTGCCGCAGACCGCGAATCGTTCCGGGCCTGCGCTCTGGCCCAGCCGCGCCAGTCTGATGCTGTCAGCCTTGGCCTCGCCGCCTATGCCAACCTTGATGCGGCCCGGCGCGGAACCGGTGACCGGTCTGCCCTCATCACCGCAGCCGCCAGTGATATCGACATTGCAATGGCTGCCAGGCCGAAACTCTACCTGATCGCGTCAACCGCAGCTCTTGTTTCTGCGTGCCGCGGCGATGCTGCGAAATCGGAGATGATCATTGCCGATATCAGCAAGAACGGCCCCAATGATCCCAAGGCGCTGGCGGATATCGCCTATGTCAGGGCCTTCGTATTGGGCGATATCACGTCTGCCCTGCTGCTGGCCAGACAGGCGCGGGCGCTGGCCCTGAATCCGCAGCCCGATGACAGCACGATTCCTGCGCTTGATGCCCTGATGCGGAAAGACTGGACGGCAGCAATCCGCCTCGTCAATGAGCCTCCGCAAAGCACGAACCCGCTCGCGCTCGTCCTGCTGATGGCGGCCCACGGCGAAGCGGGCGACATGGCCGGAGCACGGGATGCCGCAGCCAGGCTGTCCCGGGCCGGCTTCCCGGATGCCCAAAGCATCCGCGCCTACGTGGCGAACGAGTGCCTGGCCGAAGCCGTCAGGGCCCGGATCGACGACGGTGTGAGCAAGGCGCTCGGGTTGCTGTG
>CAXTUM010000028.1:0-11876 GCA_964247205.1 uncultured Beijerinckiaceae bacterium | reverse complement strand
CTCCTCGCGGGGCCGCGCCCGGGAGGTCGCCCGGCCCAGGCGCTCGGCCGCCGCGAACTTGGCCGCGAGCAGCCCGATTGCCGCACTTTCGATATAGCCTTCGCAGCCGGTGATCTGGCCCGCGAAGCGCAGCCGCGGCGCGGCCTTCAGGCGCAGTGACCCATCCAAAAGCTTCGGTGAATTGAGGTAGGTGTTGCGATGCAGCCCGCCGAGGCGCGCGAATTCCGCCTTCTCCAGGCTGGGAATCATGCGGAACACGTCGGCCTGCGCGCCGTATTTCAGTTTGGTCTGGAACCCGACCATGTTGAACAGCGTGCCCAGCGCATTGTCCTGCCGCAGTTGCACCACGGCATGGCACTTCACATCCGGCTGGTGAGGATTGGTGAGGCCAACCGGCTTCATCGGCCCATGGCGCAGGGTTTCGCGACCCCGCTCCGCCATCACTTCGATGGGCAGGCAACCGTCGAAATAGGGCGTGCTGGCTTCCCATTCCTTGAAGTCGGTCTTGTCCGAGGCGATCAGCGCGTCGATGAAGGCTTCGTATTGCTCCTTGTCCATCGGGCAATTGAGATAATCCGCGCCGGTGCCTCCCGGTCCCGCCTTGTCATAGCGTGACTGGAACCAAGCTTTGCCCATATCCACACTCTCGCGGTAGATGATCGGCGCGATGGCGTCGAAAAAGGCAAGGCTGTCAGCGCCCGTCTTGGCGCAAATAGCATCCGCAAGCGCCGCAGACGTCAAGGGACCAGTGGCGATAATCACGCTATCCCAGTCACTTGGCGGCAAGCCCTGAATCTCTTCACGAGCGACCTGAATCAGCGGATGCGCTTCCAGCTTGGCCGTTACGGCCTGCGAAAACCCGTCGCGGTCCACCGCCAGCGCCGAACCGGCCGGCACCTGATGCCTGTCAGCCGTCGCCATGATCAGCGAGTCGAGCTGCCGCATCTCCCAATGGATTTGCCCGACCGCATTCATCTCGTGATCGTCCGAGCGGAAGGAGTTCGAGCACACGAGTTCAGCGAATCCCTGAGTCTTGTGCGCATCGGTCATTCGCACCGGTCGCATCTCGTGCAAAACGACAGGAACGTCTGCTTCTGCGATCTGCCAGGCCGCTTCCGAGCCAGCCAGCCCGCCGCCGATGATGTGGATAGGTTTTGTCATGACGCGGGTTTAGCGCTGTAGCTGGATTAGGGCAAATGCGATGGCTTTGCGCCTTGCCCTTGCGAAACAGTCGCAGATGACGCCAATTCGACATCAGGACTTTTCATCGCGCGGTCGCCGGGGACATCAGCTTGCCCATTCTCGAAGCTCTTACATCAGGTGCTGTCACCGCATTCGCCCGGCTTATGACCGGTGTGCGCCCGGACTGGCGCGGCGTGACGCCGGAGCCGCGGCAGCGCATTTATTTCGCCAACCACGCCAGCCATGGTGATTTCGTGCTGATCTGGTCGGTGCTTCCAAAAGAGTTGCGCGACCGCACAAGGCCCGTGGCCGGTGCGGATTACTGGCGCGAAGGCCGGATCAAGCCGTTTCTCGGGGCGAAGGTGTTCAGGGCGGTACTGATCGAGCGCGTGGCCGAGAACCGCATGGAGGATCCCGTTGCGGTGATGACGGCGGCGCTGGATGCAGGCGATTCCCTGATCGTGTTCCCCGAAGGCACCCGCAACATGACGGATGAGCCGCTGCTGCCTTTCAAATCCGGCATCTACAATCTGGCCATGGCCCGGCCTGAGATCGAGCTGATCCCGACCTGGATCGACAATCTCTCTCGGGTTCTTCCGAAAGGCGAGTTCCTGCCATTGCCGATCTTGTGCAGCGTCACCTTTGGAGCGCCGCTCGCGCTGGAAAACGGCGAGGATCGCCGTGCCTTCCTCGAACGCGCCCGCGCCGCGTTGCTCGCGCTTGGCGAAGATGCTGCGTCAACGCCATCACCTTCCGGAGCTTCCTATGCAGTCCATGCCGCGTGAAGCACTGATCCTGTTGGCGGGCGTGATCGGCGTACTTGTCTTTGCCAGTGTGCTGGGCGTCGTTCTCAAGGCGAGAGCGGTGGGGAAGGACACGCCCACCATCGACAATCTCAACGCCCGGGTAAATGCCTGGTGGATCATGGTGGCGCTTCTTGGCGTCGCCATAGCTTTCGGCAAGACGGCAGTTGTGATCCTCTATGCGCTGGCGTCTTTCTTCGCTTTGCGCGAGTTCATAACGCTTACCGATAGCCGTCGAGGTGACCACTGGGCGCTGCTCGCCGCATTCTTCGTGGTGCTTCCGGTCCAGTATTATCTGGTCTGGATCGAGTGGTACGGATTCTTTTCAATCTTCATCCCGGTCTATGGTTTTCTCCTGATGCCGGTGATAGCCGCCTTGCGGCAGGACACCGATAATTTCCTCACCCGTGTCTCGGCTCAGCAATGGGCGCTGATGATCTGCGTCTATTGCGCCAGCCATGTGCCCGCGCTGCTGACGCTGGATATCCCGGGTTACAACGGCAAGCAGGTGCTGCTCGTGGCATTCCTGATCATCGTGGTGCAGGGCTCCGATGTGCTGCAATATGTCTTCGGCAAGCTGTTTGGAAAGCGCAAGGTCGCACCGCTGCTGTCGCCGTCCAAGACCTGGGAAGGGTTGATCGGCGGCGTGGCGTCCGCGACGGCCTTGGGAGCGGCGCTGTTCTGGATCACGCCGTTCACGCCCTTGCAGGCGGCTGGGCTGGCCTTCGTGATCTGCATCATGGGTTTCTTCGGCGGCCTCGTGATGTCCGGCATCAAGCGGGATCGCGGCGTCAAGGACTGGGGCCGCATGATCTCCGGCCACGGCGGCGTGCTGGACCGCATCGACAGCATAGTGTTTTCCGCACCGGTGTTCTTCCACATCGTGCGCTACTGGTGGAGTGTGTGACTGCATGACTGACAACTCCGACTTGTCGTCCCGCCGCCCGCTCGCCAGCCGCTCCAGCGGCCTCGCGCAGCAGGCGACAGCTTTGCTGCTGAAAACCAGCATCACGCCCAATCAGATTTCGCTGCTCAGTATTGCGGTCTCGCTCGCAGGCGCGTTCGCGCTGCTGCACGCGCCGCAACGGCCATGGCTTTATCTGATTGCGGTGCTTGGCGTGCAGTTTCGGCTGCTCTGCAACCTGCTGGACGGGATGGTGGCGGTCGAAGGGGGCAGGGGTACGCCCGTCGGCGGGCTTTACAACGAAATCCCGGACCGCATCGCAGACAGCCTGTTTCTCGTGGCGTGGGGCTATGCTTGCGGTTCACCGGCGCTGGGATGGGCGGCGGCACTGGCTGCGGCGGTCACGGCCTATATCCGCGTGCTCGGCGGTACCTTGGGGCAGAAGCAGGATTTTCGAGGGCCTATGGCAAAGCAGCACCGCATGGCCGCGCTGACGCTGGTGTGCGTGCTGGCGATGCCGGAGACATGGCTGCGCGGGTCAAGCGCGCTGCTGGAGATCGGGTTGTGGATTGTGATGATCGGCAGTGTCTGGACCTGCGTGGAGCGGACACGCGCCATTGCTGGCGGACTTGAGGAATCAGGCGCGGTCAAATAACCAGCATTCATGCCCCAGATCATTCATCTCATCCGCCACGGCCAGTCCACGGCCAATGTCGCTCTGGCCGCCACCGGCGTTGATCCCATCGAGTTCGATCCGCATCTGTCGCCGCTGGGCGAGGAACAGGTGCGGCAGGCGAAAGCGCTGCACGCAGACAAACACTATGACCTGATCGTGGCGTCGCCGCTCCGGCGTGCCATCCAGACAGCGTCCGGCATCTTCGGTCATCGTCTGGACACGCCTCTGATCATCGAGGCGCTGCACCGCGAGCGGATCGAGAACACGGGCGATGTCGGACGCTCACCCCATCATCTGAAGGCGGATTTTCCGCATCTTGATTTCGGGCATCTGCCGGATATCTGGTGGCATGCCGAGGGGGAGCCGGACCACCGCGGTATCCATGTGGAGTCGTTCGACGTGCTGCGCGCGCGCGTCGCGGCTTTCAAGGACTGGCTTGAGCACCGCCCCGAGCAGCGCATCGCCGTCATCGGCCACGGGACATTCTTCTTCCACATGACCGGGGTGCAGTTCGAGAATTGCCAGTTGCTGGAGTGGCGCTGAGCCTCACCCCATGCGAGCAGGCGTCCTGTCATCCTGCGCCAGATCACAGAACCTGGTTACTTCAGCATCGAACTGCATCTCTACTGTGCCGGTTGGCCCGTGGCGCTGCTTGCCGAGAATCACTTCGGCGCGGCCGTAGGCGCGCTCCATTTCGGCCTGCCATTTGATGAACTCTTCCGTGCCCTCGCGCGGCTGCTTGTTCTTCAGGTAATATTCCTCGCGGTAGACGAACATCACCACGTCGGCGTCCTGCTCGATCGAGCCGGATTCGCGCAGGTCTGAGAGTTGCGGGCGCTTGTCATCGCGGTTCTCGACCTGACGCGATAGCTGCGACAATGCGATGATCGGCACTTCCAACTCCTTGGCCAGCGCCTTCATGCCGGTCGTGATCTCGGTCATCTCTTGCACGCGGTTATCGCCTTTCTTGCTGGCTCCTGACAGAAGCTGCAAATAGTCCACGACGAGCACATCGAGGCCGCGCTGCCTCTTGAGGCGGCGTGCGCGGGCAGCCAGCTGGGCGATAGAAATACCGCCGGTCTGGTCGATGTAGAGCGGTGCGGTCTGCATACGGCGTGACGCTTCCACCACGCGCTCGAACTCGCTCTGCTGGATGTCGCCGCGGCGGATCTTGTAGGAGGGCACGCCGGACTGTTCGGCGATGATACGCGTTGCCAGCTGCTCGGAGGACATTTCCAGCGAGAAGAAGCCGACAATGCCGCCCTCCAGCGCATCGCGCTTGCCATCCGGGCTCACTTCCGCGCGGTAGGCCTTGGCGATGTTGAAAGCGATATTGGTCGCCAGCGCCGTCTTGCCCATGCCCGGGCGTCCGGCCAGGATGATCAGGTCGGAGCGCTGCAGGCCGCCCATCATCCGGTCGAGATCGGTAAGCCCGGTGGGAATGCCGGAAAGATTGCCGTCACGCTCGAAAGCCCTGGCAGCCATGTCGAGCGCATGGGTCAGTGCCTCGTCGAAGCGCTGGAATCCGCCTTCGAACTTGCCGCTTTCCGCCAGACCATAGAGCTTGCGCTCAGCATCTTCGATCTGGTTACGGGGCGTCATGTCAGCCGGCGTATCGTAAGCGATCGCTGATATTTCTTCGCCCACGAGGATGAGATTGCGCCGCAGCGAGAGATCACGCACCGATTTGGCGTATTCCACAGCGTTGATGACCGTGGTCGCTTCTGCTGCCAGACGCGCCAGATACTGCGCCATTGTCATGCCGCCCAGATCGAGATCACCCAGGAACATCTTCAGCGTGATCGGCGTGGCGATCTTGCCCGAACGCAGCAGCGTCGAGATCACCTCATAGATGCGCCTGTGCACGCCCTCGTAGAAATGCTCGGGCTGCAGCACGTCCGAAACACGGTCAAAAGCCTCGTTGTGGACAAGGATCACGCCCAGCACCGCTCGCTCAAGCTCGATGTTGTGCGGCGCAAGCTTCGCCTCTGCGGCAGTCGTGGTGTTCGGGACGAGGGAGAGGGCTGTGGACATGGGTTCGGTTATGGCCAAACAGGTTGCGGGCACAAGCTGGCGGAGCGTGTTCAGACCGCTATTCACAGGCCCGAAAAATATACGCGAATCAGCTTGACGGAATTTCAACATAGGGTTTGCCCAAACCATGGCCGATGCAAGGACGACTAGCGTTATTCCCCGGTGTGCCGTTCCATCATCCGGTTCATCAGAATGAGCGGGATGAGCCCCGCTGCGACGATCAGCAGCGCTGCAATGGCGCCATCCTCGAAGCTGCCCCGCGTTGCATGACCATAGAGATGCGTCGCCAGCGTCTCGAAGTTCAGCGGGCGCAGCAGTAGCGTCGCTGGCAATTCCTTCAGGCAATCCACGAAGATCAGGACAGCGGCACCGGCCAGCACGGGTCTGAGCGCGGGTGCCAGAATGCGCCATGCCAGTCGCCGCTCCGGACAGCCCAGCGTATGCGCTGCGAAATCCGTGTTGCGCGAGAGGCTTGCAAGGCCCGTCTCCGCCTGCTCGATGCCGATAGCGAGGAAACGGATCGTGTAGGCCAGCACGATGGCGATGATCGATCCTGACAACACAAGCCCGATCCGCGATCCGCCCGTAGCGATGATCGCGTCGTTGATCACCCGGTCGACAAGCCCCAGCGCGGGCAGCAGGCCAATCACCAGCACGGTTCCGGGCACGGCATAGCCGATGCCGCTGATGCGCACGGCTATGCCGGTCTGCCTGAGGCGCGAGAAGCGTTTCGCAAAGGCCAGCAGCATGGCCAATCCCAGGATCATGCTGGTGGCAAGAGAGGCCACGAGCACGGTATTGCCCAAAGCCCGCAGCATCTCGGGCTGGATTCCGTCCAGCGTGAACTGCCGCCATCCACCCCGGATAAGCACGGCCACGGGGAGGGCAAAGCCCAGCAGAACCGGCAATGCCGTAAGCACTAATGCCAGCAATCCACGCCATCCCGTGAGCACAGGTGGTGTCACAGGCCGGTAATTGCGGCTGGTCAGCGTGAAGCGGCGGTTGTTGCGCAATGCCCGCTCCAGCCACAGCACGCCTGTGACGGCGGCCAGCGCGATCAGTGCGATCTGCGCCGCGCCCGCCAGGTTCCCCTTGCTCAGCCACGTCGTGTAGACCGCGACGGTCAGCGTGTTGACGCCGAGATACTGGCTCGCCCCGATGTCGTTCAGCGTCTCCAGCACCACGAGCGTGCCACCTGCTGCCAGCATCGGCGCGATGACTGGCAGCACAACGCGTCGCAGGGCTTCCAGCCGCGAGCAGCCAAGGCTCCGGGCCGCATCCATGAGATTCGCGCCCTGCATCGTGAAGGCCGCGCGCGCCGCAACATACACATAGGGATAAAGCACCAGCGCCGTGACAAAGATCGCTCCACTGATCGAGCGCACCTCGGGAAAGGCGTATTCGCTGCGCAATTTGACGCCCAGCAGGACGCGATATCCTGCCTGCACCGGCCCGAAGTAATCCAGCGCCTCCACATAGGCATAGGCTGAGATATAGGTAGGGACGGCAAAGGGCAGGATCAGCGCCCAGCCCAGGATATTGCGGCCCGGAAAGCGGTAGGTCGCGATCAGCCATCCAGTCGTCACGCCCGTCAGCAGCGCCAATGCCAGCACGCCGATTGCCAGAACAAGCGTCTCCCACAGGGCAGGGGCCAGCACGGTCCGCGCGAGATACACCAGCGTGCCGGTTTCACCCGCACTGAATGCAAGGCCAGTGATGGCCAGCAGCGGCAACAGCACGAGGACCGCGACGGCGAAGGCCGTGCGGTCCCAGTGTTTGCGCGGTGAGAAAAAGCCGCGGCGCGTGTCTGCTGCGCTGCGGGTTACTGGGATTGCCATGCTGTCAGATCAGGTTCCCGGACCGGCGTTGAAACCCACCTTGTCCACCAGATCGCTGGCAATCTTGCGATTCTTCGCGATCTCGACAATCGGCGTTGCATCCGGCTTCAGTTCGCCCCAGCCGCTGACGATGGGATCAAGCGCGATGCCCGCACGCACAGGGTGTTCAAAGTTCTGACGGGAATACAGTGACTGCGCCGCATCGCTGACGAGCCATTCCGCCAGCTTCTGCGCATTGGCCTTGTTCGGCGCGTTCTTTGCCATGGCAAAACCGGAAACATTCACGTGCGTGCCGCCGCCGACGAAGGATGGCATTATGATCTTGACCGCATCGACCCAGGCCTTCTGTTCGGGCACGCCGTTCGACATCAGGCCGAAATAATAGGTGTTGGCGATGCCGATGTCGCATTGACCCGAAGCGATGTCCTTCGCGACATCCCGGTCTCCGCCCGATGGCTTCTTGGCGAGGTTGGCCTTGACGCCCTTCAGCCAGTCCTCGGCCCTGGCCGTTCCCATGCGCGCCACAACATTGGCGAAGAGCGCTGTATTGTAGGCGTATTGTCCGTCGCGGATGCAGATCTTGCCCTTCCATTTCGGGTCAGCGAGATCCTCATAGGTGATCCCGCTCTGCTTGACCCGGTCCTTCGAGGCATAGACCACGCGGGCCCGCAGCGTCGCCGCATACCACTGTCCGCCGCTGTCGCGATAAGCCGCCGGGACAGCGGCATCCAGCACGGGAGATACGATCTTCTGAGTGATGCCCATCTCCGATGCCTGAACGAGCCGCGAGACATCCACCGTCAGCAGAAGATCAGCCGGGCTGTTAACGCCTTCCGCCAGAATACGCTCTTCCAGGCCATTCTGGGCAAAGACCACGTTGACCTTGACACCGGTATCCTTGGTGAAGGCTTCCAGCACGGGTTTGATCAGGGCAGGCTCGCGGGCCGTGTAGAGGTTCACCTCCTGCGCAAAGGCCAGAGAGGGCAGGGCGATCAATACGCCCAGAAGCGGCGCTGCAATGGTGAGGCGGGACATGGTTGGCTCCGTTGCTCCGGGTTCAAGGCCCGGCCTGGCTGAGGGGGATAATTGCCGAATGCCCGCTCAGAGCTGGGTTCGTCAAGCAAAAACGCAATAAAAACAGATATTTAGAAGATTTCTAAACTATAGCGCCCTGTCTGGATTTCGGCCTGAGTGACGCAAGTCTGTCATCATTCCAGCAGGTTGAGCGGAGCAGGCATGCAAACAAGCCGCCCGAAAATATCAGGCGGCTTCAAACATGGCTTGTTCGCATTGAGGGAAAAGCGGTTCGCTTTCAGCGGGTTGCCGAGCGATCCGGCCCGACATAGCGTACAATGGTCGCGGGAGCGGCAGCAGAACGGCTGGCTGCGGCCAGATCACGCAATTCGTCGGAACGGTTGCGGGCAACCGCCGAAAGACCGGAGCGTCCGGGAATCGAGGCCTGCTCCACCTTGCGCAAGGATTCACGTGTGGCGGTATCAATCCGGTCCGAGCGGCTGATAGCCGTGAAATTCGCCTCGCGGTACGGGAAATTGCCACCGTTGAACACTTTCATGCCCTTGCCGGTCATGACGATATCGCCGACGCGCAGCGAGCCGTCGCGGTACACCGAGAAATCGGTCGCTATCCCATAGCCGTTGGCTGTGCAGGAGCATGCCTTGTCCAGGCTCTTGCGGTAGCTGAAAGCCTGTCCCAAAGCAGTATAGCGCTTGCCGCTGTCGCGGGCGCGGGCAACATCGATGTCCCCGCCAATCTGGCCTGTGTAGATTTTCGTTTCAGCTGTGGGGCAAAGGCGGTTGCAGGCTGCAGCATCGGCACTATCCGATCCGCTGCCGGTGCCGATGGGGAAATAGAACCCGTCACAGGTGCGCACGCAGTAGGTAACCCGGCCGCCCGTAGCGATCTCGGAGCGTACGGGTGCAGGCAGGGTCAATTTCACGGAAGCGGATTCGCGTGCGGCCGCCTTGGCGCGTCGGCGAGGCTGGTTTTGTTCGAAAAGCTGCTCGGTCGGCAGTAACCCCGTGAATGGTGCATAGGATGCAACCACACGTGCAGCGGGCTGATTGGCGGCAGCACTGCGCTGCGGTGCAGACCGGGCGGAGGGAAAGAAGGCGCGGGGGGCATAATATGCAACAGGATAGGCCGTCGGGGCCGCACGTGCTGCCTGCTGCGGCACGACACTGCGCGTCTGCGTGCGTACGAAAGCCAGCACGCCGGCATCGTCATTGGCGCGCACCACCATCGTGCCGAAAGCTGCAAGGCCAATGGCGGCCGCGAGTGAAGCGAGGCCGAAGCGCGACAGTGACCCGCCGAGTTGTGATGTGGTCTTCGAAGGTGTCACAACACCAAGAAGAGCACGCGGGTTTACCCGCCGTGCCAGATGGTCGGACATCGAAAACTCCCGATACAGTTGCCGCCGCATCTGAAACTCCTAACAGTTTATTAAACAAGCCGGTTAGGTGCAATCAAAATTAAGGTGAATCTGAAAGGATTTAAGCTGAAGCAGATGTCTGAACTGCCTCCTGGTGGCTCATAGGCGGGCATAACCGCTCCATCTGGCTCCAGATCACACAGGATCGGAGCTCTCCGGATCAATACATTTGCGCGAAGCCATCTTGCATCCCGGGGCAACGTCGGCTACGTGCTGCACTCCACACGCCCGCGGGCGTGATGGGGGATCGTCTAACGGTAGGACCCCAGACTCTGACTCTGGTTGTCTAGGTTCGAATCCTAGTCCCCCAGCCAATCTTGCACAGAAGTTGCAGTTCGGCATCTCCCAAGAGTATGACTCATAAATATCGTCATTGAGATCAATGGCTTGCGATGCGCCTTGTGAGGAACTGGATTGAGGCGAGGAAGAGCCAGGCAGTTGCGCTTTCGATGGATCGTTCGAAGTCCTTGGCTAACCTGCGGTTACTGGAGAGCCATGCGAATGTGCGTTCGACGACCCAACGGCGCAGGATCACCTCGAAGCCTTTCGCCTTGTCGGATCGCTTTACGATCTGGATTGTCCATTTTCCCATGCGGGCAAATGCGGCTCTGAGCTTCTTGCCCGCGTAGCCCCCGTCGACGAAGACATGGCGCAACCGCGGATAGCGATAGCGGATCATGGCCAGCACGCCCGGCGCCCCATCGCGGTCCTGCATGTTGGCGGCATGGATCACGGCTCCTGCCATAAAGCCCTGCGTATCGGTGATGATGTGGCGCTCGCGGCCGACAAGCTACTTTCCCGCGTCAAAACCCCGTATTCCGCCGCTTTCCGTCGTTTTGACGCCCTCATCCTGAGCTTGTCGAAGGGTGGCTGTCGATCACGCCCGCAGTCGGCGATGCCTCCCGCCCGGCCTTCTCGCGCGCCGCCATGACCAGCGCACGGTTCATCGACGACCAGACACCAGCGTCCCGCCATATGTAGAAATAATGCTGCACTGTGGTCGCAGTCGGAAATATCCTGGGCGGCAGCATGCGCCACGACAGGCCGCCACGCAGCAGATGCAGCAGCGCCTCAAAGATCCGCCGCAGGCTCCAGCGCGCGGGCCGCCCAAGCTGGGATCGAGGCGGAATGCGAGGCTCGATCAACGCCCATTCCGCACCCGTCAAGCCACTTGGCAAACCCAATCGGTCACGCGCATGATGCGCGCGGGTGGTGTCGGTCCACATGCCGATCTCCTTCGAAGGTGTTGCAACCACCGAAGGGATCACAAACGGCTGATATCATTCAACTTCTTTTTCGGTAAGGCTCTGAGACTAGAACGGCAATACATCACCGCCATGATGACGATGTCCGCCGCCGTAGGCGCTCCGGCACATATCGAATCGTGGGGTTGATACCGTTTCGCAGAAGGGTTGAAGGCCTGCGCACACCGCTCTTACCACTGCAATGTCCAGTTCAGGCCGGGTCAGATCAATGCTGACGACGGGATAGCCAGAGCTATGAATGGCCTTGCCAATGTCGCATCCCGGGATGTCCCCAGTGCCTGACACCCTGGCTGCGGTGAGGAGCGGGCAATCGGTTGCATTGAACTCGGCTCGCTGCAGGTGGCGCCGATCCGCTTCATTCAGAGCCGCATCGCCTGCTTCCTGCCGCTTCAACGCTGCTAGCACGGCCGAGAGCTCCATCTGGCCAAGCTCACGCAAAGCTGCATCCGCAGCATCCTTCTGCCCTGGCCGACAAGCGATACCTACGGCGAGACCGTGACCGGTTACATCGTGGGAGCAAGCCGCCACGACAGGAACTCCGATTTCTGTTGTTATATCAATAAATTGCGTAACTCGTGAGGTATCGCTTTGCCTCAGCTTGACGAGCATCGCTGCTGCTCGGCCCATCAAGGCTCCCCCGATCGATGCACCTTGCCTGCCGCCCAGCCACCACATTGCTGCAGCGTCTCTTTCGATGAGTTCAAGGAGTGCCCGCTCAAGGGCCG
>CAXTUM010000027.1:0-12125 GCA_964247205.1 uncultured Beijerinckiaceae bacterium | reverse complement strand
CGGTGATGACACCTGTCGTGATTCTGGGTGGCATGTTCAGCGGCTTCTTTACCCCGACCGAAGCGGCCGCCATTGCCTGCCTCTATGCGCTGTTCCTGGGCTTCGTGGTGTACCGCACGCTGGAATGGCGGCAACTCGGCCCCATCCTGCTCGATACGGCTGAGACCACTGGCATTGTCATGGTGCTGGTCATGGCGGCAGGAGCGCTTGGCTGGTGCATCTCCATCTCGCGCCTGCCGCAGACGCTGACGCCGATCATCCTGTCCACCATCGACAGCCCGATCATTTTCCTGCTGCTCGTCAACATCTTGCTGCTGATCGTCGGCTGCTTCATGGAGGCGCTGGCCGCCATGTTGATCCTGATTCCGATCCTGGTGCCGGCTGCAGCGAGCTACGGCATTGATCCGATTCAGTTCGGTGTCATCATGGTATTGAACCTGATCATCGGCACGGTGACGCCGCCGGTGGGAGTTGTACTGTTCGTCGTGACGCGGATTGCGGAGATATCGTTCGAGACGATGTCCCGGGCAATCCTTCCGTGGCTGCTGCCCTTGCTGGCGGTGCTGACCGCTGTCACACTGTGGCCACCACTGACGACATTTCTGCCCCGGCTTTTGATAGGCAAATGACGAATCCCCGGTCGATCCCGTGCAAATCCCTTGGCCGCACTGGCCTGCAGGTGAGCGCTCTTGGCTTTGGCTGCGCGCCGCTCGGCGATCTTTACGGCAAGCTGGACGAGATGACTGCGGTCGATACCATCGTCGCTGCTGTTGAAAGCGGCGCGACGCTCGTCGATACCTCGCCGCATTACGGCAACGGGCTCGCTGAGCACCGCGTCGGCACGGCCATTCGCCGCGTGGGGCGCGAGCGCATCGTGCTCTCCACCAAGGTCGGGCGTTGGATGACACCAACCAGCAAGCCGCCCAAGTGGGGCGGCTTTTCGGGCGGAGCGCCTTTCGCGCCCACCATCGACTATTCCTACGATGGCACGATGCGCTCGCTGGAGCAGTCGTTCCTGCGGCTCGGCACGGAGCGCATCGACATCGCGCTGATCCATGACGTGGACCGGCGCAACCATGGCGACGCGGTGGATGCGCGTTTCGCCGAGGCGACGGCGGGTGCCTGGAAAGCCCTTGCCGGTTTGCGTGAGCAAGGAGTCATCAAGGCCATCGGTATTGGCGTGAACGAGGCGGATATCTGCATGCGTTTTGCCGAGGTCTGCGATCTCGACTGCGTGCTGCTGGCCGGGCGTTATTCGCTGCTGGAGCAGGGTCCGCTCGATACATTCATGCCCCTCGCCGAAAAGCGTGGCATCGGGATCATGCTGGGGGGCGTCTTCAATTCCGGCATTCTAGCGACCGGTGCCATCCCCGGTGCGAAATATGACTATGAAAATGCGCCTGAACCCGTGGTGGCGCGTGTTCGTCGCATCGAGGCGATATGCAAGGTGCATGGAGTGCCGTTGCCGGTTGCAGCGGTGGGCTTCGTCCGGTTCCATCCGGCTGTTGCAAGTGTGGTCCTTGGCGGGGTGACACCGCAGGAGGTGGCCCGCAATCTCGCGGGCTGGAACACGCCGGTGCCATCTGATCTCTGGCAAGAGCTGAAATCTGAAGGCCTTATCCGCAGTGATGCGCCGACCACATGATTATCGACAGCCACCAGCATTACTGGCGGCTCGCGCGGGGCGATTATGGCTGGCTGACCCGCAAGCTCGGGCCGATTTACCGGGATTTCGAGCCTGATGACATGGCAGCGCTGTTGCGGGCGACAGGGGTTGAACGCACCATCGCGGTGCAGGCCGCGCCGACGAAAGCCGAGACGCAGTATCTGCTGGCGCTTGCCAAGAAGACGCCCTCCATTGCGGGCGTAGTAGGCTGGACAGATTTCGACAGTCCAGGCGCTCCCGGACGCATTGCAGCCATGGCAAGAAACCCGCTTCTCGTTGGCCTGCGTCCGATGATCCACGACATCGCCGATCCCGACTGGATGCTCTCGCCTGCCATCGGAAAGGTGCTCGCCGCCATGCAGCGCAAAGGTCTTGTCTTCGATGCGCTGGTGCGCCCGCCGCATCTCTCGCGCCTTCTGGTTCTGGCGGATCGCCATCCTGATCTGACGATTGTCATCGACCATTGCGCCAAGCCGTTGATCCGGGATGGCGTGATCGAGCCGTGGGCTTGCGACATGGCGGCGCTGGCGCGGCGGGCCAACGTTCATGTCAAATTGTCAGGGCTTGTAACCGAGGCGGCGACAGCCTGGAAAATGCAGGATATTGCACCTTATGTGCGCCATGTGCTGAAATCCTTCGGACCAGACCGCATCCTCTGGGGGTCGGACTGGCCTGTTCTGAATCTGGCTGGCGATTATGGGGTATGGATGAAAGTCACGCGGCAGCTCCTGAAAAGTCTTTCACCTGATGGTCTGGCCGCCATCATTGGCGGCAACGCCGCCCGCATCTATCTTTCGAAAAGGGGCCGCATCTGATGCTCATGGGAATTCATCCACTGCTGACAGCCGATCTTCTGCATGTGCTCGCCCGCATGGGCCACGGCGACGATCTCGCGATACTTGACGCCAACCACCCGGCGGAGACCATTGCTGCATCGACCACGAGCGGCCAGTTGATATGCCTTCCGGGTGTCCGCACCGACGATCTGGCCGCCGCAGTTCTGACGCTGTTCCCGCTGGACCAGTTCACGGATGATCCGGTGCGGTTCATGGAAGTGATCGGGCGGCCCGACGAGCTACCGCTATCGGTGGCTGCCATTCAGGCCGCGGTGCGCAAGTCGGGCTATGCCGGCAAGTTCGCGTCAATCGAGCGCTATGCTTTCTATGAAGCCGCGAAAAAGTCTTTCGCCGCCGTGCAATGCGGCGATGCGCGGTTCTACAGCAACGTGCTGCTGCGCATGGGCGCGATTGAAGGACAGTGATGTCATGGCCGGACGGCGGGAATCTCCACTGTCAGCCCGGCGCCGCGCTCTTGCAGATAAAGCTCCAGATTGACGAGCGCCGGATCGCCATAGGCAAAGGGCTCCGCGCGCACGCCGGTCAGGCAATTCCGGATGCGCCGTTGCAGCGACCCCATGCCTTGCCATTCCAGCCGGAACAGCGGATAGCCGTTGGCATGACCCTGCGGAATGACGCTGCCGCCCAGTTTTCTGCCCCAGTTGTCATCATGACACATGGCGCAGGAGAGGTTGAGCTGGCCGAGGCGCTGGCTGAACAACTGCTTCCCCTGCTCGCGGAAGGTCATGAGGCGTGCGTCTGAAGAAGGCTCCACGATGGCCCCCCGCGATTGCAGGCCGATATAGGCCGCAAGCGCCAGCAACGGACTGCTCTCGCGCGCCCATATCGGTGAAGATTGCCGCTCCGCCCGGCATTGCTGGATGCGCCCGGTTAGGTCTATCGGGCGCTCTGAGGCCGCATCAAACGCAGGATATCGTGCAGCAACGCCCTTCATCGTGGCTGGGGCTTGCTGATGGCATCCCGCACAGGATGGTTTGCCATTGGCTGGCGCTTCGGACCACAGCGCCTCGCCATCGCGGACTGCCAGCATGGCCGGATTGCTGGCGTCGTCACGCTGCATGGCCTGGGTGTCCGGCCCCATCTGGTCGAAGCCGGACTTGCGGTCGGCATGTGGGATGCCCTGCGCCTCCAATGAGTGCGTAAAGGCCGCAAATGCGATGAGCAATGCGGTAAAGGCAACGGTGTAACGCGTCATCCCTCGACAGCGAGCTCAGCCATCTCCGTCCACGTCTTCCCTTTCTCATCCGTCCAGGTGAAGGTGATCTGCCCGGATGCAGTGGCGATTGTCGTGAAGGACATCAGCGGATAGGCCGCGATTGCCGGGAACAGATCGGCCCTGAAAACTTCCGCCCCATCGTAGTTGCAGGTGAAAAGCGAGATGATATCGCGGGGCACCGCTTGTCCATCCGCATCGCGGCGGTGCCCCGTTTCCATTTGGTGCGAGAACATGGCGCTGAGCGTGATGACTTCGCCCTTCTTTGCCGTTTTCGGTACCTTGAGAAGCGCTTTGGCCATTGTCACTCCTCCAGGCAGGCCGCGATGGTGATGATCACCTCCCGCCTGTCCGACCAGTAACTGCCGTCGCTGAGTTCCGCCACAGCCGCCAGCTGCTGAGTCGTGGCGAGGCGGATGCGGGTGTCCACACGGGATGTGCCGCTGCGCGGATTGAGATGGAAAACCGCTACCTCCGGGCTCGGGTTCTTCTCGTTGAACGCGGCGATCCGGCGCACAAAGGCCTGAGCAGTCTGGGGATGATCGACGAAAACGCCCATCGAGGCGGAATTCCCGTTTTCCACAAGCGGCGAGATGTCGATCTTCACCTTGCCGGTGGTGACGGGAGCGCCTTTGGTGAAGGCCTTGATGGCAGCTTCCATGTCAGCTGTTTCGGCGCGCAATGGCCCGATGCTGGCAAAAGCCGCAGCGCCCGCCAGAGTCACCAGCATTGTGCGGCGGTCCGGATGGAGCAGGGGATGTGTCATGCCGTCTCCTCCTTCATTGTTTCAGTTCCTTCAGAAACGCCACGACATCCTCGATGTCTTGCGCGGTCAGGATGGGCTTGTCCGCGAAGCTGCGCCCGACGCGGGACAGTTCCGTAACCCGGTGATAGGCCGGCATGATACTCGCCGGGTTCACTTTCGTGCTGTCCACCATCCGCAAGCGCAGCTGCCCCTCCGTTGAACGCGATCCTGCACCTGCCAGTGAAGGCGAGAGATCACCCTGAAAGCGCTCTTCCGGAAAGGGCCCGGAATGGCAGAGCAGGCACAAGCCCTTCTGCCGCGTCACCACGATCTGTCGGCCACGCAATTCATTGCCCTTGAGGGCATTCAGCGGCGCGAGAATGGCGTCGCCGGTGATCTCGTAGGGGGCCAGGGCTGGCTGTTGTGCATATCCCGAGCCGCCCATGGTCAAAAACGGCAGCGCGAACAGAGCGTTCCGCAGCACTGCCATTCCAGTCGTCAAGCCCGCCGCAAATCCGTGTTCTTCATCGGCAGATGGCGGATTCGCCGTCCTGTCGCCGCAGAAATGGCGTTGAGAACAGCAGGTGCCGCCACCGCTATGGTCGGCTCACCCACACCGCCCCAGAATGTTCCGTCAGGGATCAGAATGCTTTCAACCTTCGGCATCTCGTCGATGCGCATCGCAGGGTACGTGTCGAAGTTCTGCTCGACGATAGCCCCGTTTTTCACCGTGCATTCCTGATAGAACGCCGCCGAAAGGCCATAGACGAACGATCCTTCAACCTGCGCTGCCACCTGGCTCGGGTTCACGACATGGCCGGGATTGGTCGAGGCCACAATGCGGTGAACCTTGATCTTGCCGTCGTTGGCCACGGAAACCTCCGCCGCCGCCGCAACATAGCTGCCGAAGCCCATGATCTGCGACAGGCCCCGGAAGATGCCGGCAGGTGCAGGCGTTCCCCAACCGATACCCTTGGCGACCGCCTCCAGCACGGCGAGGTGCTTGGGATTGTTCTTCATCATGCGACGGCGGAATTCCAGCGGATCGACGCCCGCTGCCTGCGCCAGTTCGTCCATGAAGCATTCCACATAGATCGCATTCTGGTTCAGGTTGACGCCGCGCCAGAAACCGACCGGCACATGCGGGTTGCGCATGGCGTGGTCGATCAGCAGGTTGGGGACCGCATAACCGAACGAACCCTCGGCTCCGGTGGCGTTGAGGCCCTGGAACACAACCGGATCACGGCCGTTCTGCAAACCCTGCGGGTTGATGCCCGCCAGGATCGACTGGCCGGAGATTCGCATGTGCAGGCCTACAAGATTGCCCTGCGCATCCAGCCCGCCCACCAGCTTGCACTGGGTGATCGGGTGGTACGTTCCGTGCGCCATGTCCTCCTCGCGTGACCACAGCAGCTTCACAGGCACGCCCGGCATCTGTTTGGCGATATTCACCGCCTGGATCACGTAGTCCGAGCGTCCGCGCCGACCGAAGCCGCCGCCGAGATGCACCTTGTGGACATCGACCTTGGCCGCCGGATGACCCGAGGCCTGCACGGCGGCGCCGAAGGCGGCCTCGCCGTTCTGCGTCGGGCACCAGACCTCGCATTTGTCCGCCGTCCACAGCGCCGTGGCGTTCATAGGCTCCATGCACGCATGGTTCTGCAGAGGATAGCTGTATGTCGCCTCGACCCGCTTGGCAGCACCCGCGATGGCGCCCTTGGCATCACCTTGCTTGTTGCCCTCGAACGCCTGTTCGGCATCAAGGCCTTCCTTCAGCATTGCCGCGATATCAGCACTGGAAATCTTGGCATGCGGGCCTTCGTTCCAGACGATGGGTAGCGTGTCGAGAGCAGTCTTGGCCTGCCACCAATGATCGGCGATGACGGCGACAGCGGTGTCATCCACCTTCACGACCTTTCTGACGCCGGGCATCTTCTCGATCTTGGCAGCGTCAAAGCTGACGAGAGTGCCGCCGAACACCGGACAGGCCTTTATCGCCGCGTTCAGCATGCCCGGCAGCTTCAGATCAAAACCATAGACCTGCTTGCCGTTCAGCTTGTCAGCCGTGTCGAGACGCGGCAATGACTGACCCGCGATGGTCCAGTCCTTCGGGTTCTTCAGCTTGACCTCTTTCGGAGGCTCGATCTTTGCGGCAGCTTCCGCGACCTTGCCGTAGGTCGTGCTGCGGCTGGATGCCGGATGCGAAATCACGCCCTTGGACACCTTGCAATCGGCAGCGGGAACGCCCCAGCCATTGGCGGCGGCCTGCACCAGCATGATGCGCGCCGCCGCACCGCCTTCGCGGATATAGCCTTCGGATTCACGGATGCCACGGCTGCCGCCGGTCGAAAAGTTCTTCCAGACCCGGTTGCGCGCCACATTCTGGCCCGGAGTGGGATACTCCCATGTCACCCTGGACCAGTCGCATTCCAGTTCCTCGGCCACGAGTTGGGCGAGGCCTGTCAGTGTGCCTTGGCCCATTTCGGACCTTGCGATACGGACAACCACGGTGTCATCCGGTTTGATCACCACCCACGCATTGACTTCAGGGGCCAGACCCTGTGCCTTCGCGGATGGCGTGATCGAGAAACCCAGGGTGAAAGCACCCACGGCAGCGCTGGCGGAGGCAATGAAGCCGCGGCGGGAAACATCGAGAGCATTGATCATGTCTGTTCTCCTGTTCCTGTTCAAACGCCGGCGGCTTGCTTGATACCGGCCCGGACGCGGTTGTAAGTCCCGCAGCGGCAGATATTGGTGATATTGGCGTCAATATCCGCATCGGTCGGTTTCGGTGTCTTGGCCAGCAGTGCTGCCGCCGCCATGATCATGCCGGACTGGCAATATCCGCATTGCGGCACATCCAGCGCCAGCCACGCCTTCTGCACAGGATGGGATGAGTCTGGCGAAAGGCCCTCGATCGTCACGATCTTCTGGTTCGCCGTGATGGCTGAAACCGGCAGCGAGCACGACCGCATGGGTTCGCCATCGATATGTACAGTGCAGGCCCCGCATTGCGCGACGCCGCAGCCGTATTTCGTGCCGGTGAGACCAGCCTGCTCGCGAATGGCCCAGAGCAGGGGCGTGTCCGGATGGACGTCAATATCCCTAAGCGTTCCATTGATGGTGAGCTTGGCCATGCGAACCTCCCGGTATTCTGAATGAGAATAACGAAAGGTAGCGGATCGCGCGCCGAAGTCACGACCCCCGCACCCTCACGAAACCGTGATTGCTTGCTGGACGGGCTGCGAAATCTCGAATTGCAGTGATGCAAGGAGATTTTCAGCCAGGAAGCCCTTTTTCCGTCACCCAATTTCATGCACGATGGAAACAGGCTGCCGTGTTCAAGGATGAGCCGCATCGGGAGACGTCATGATCATCGACAAGCAGGAGCAGGTGACCGAAGCTGTCCTCGCCGCCATGGCACAGGCCCCTGATGCTCGGCTGCGCCAGATCATGGATTCGCTGGTACGCCATCTCCATGCTTTCACCCGCGAGGTGAAGTTGACAGAGCCGGAGTGGGAGCGCGGCGTCGAATTCATCACCGGGCTCGGCCACAAGACGACCGACACGCACAACGAGGTGATACTGGCATCGGATGCTATGGGCCTATCCACGCTGGTATGCCTGCTGAACAATGGCGACGCTGGCAACACCGAAACCGCCGCAGCACTCCTCGGCCCCTTCTGGCGCATGAACTCGCCCCGGACACAAAGCGGAGGCAGCATCGTGCGTTCGCCCACGCCGGGTGCAGCTGTCTTCGCCGATTGTCTCGTGCGCAACGGCAAGGGTGAGCCGCTGGCTGGCGTCGAAGTGGATGTCTGGCAGTCTTCCCCTGCGGGAATGTATGAAAACCAGGATGAATCGCAGGCCGACATGAACCTGCGCGGCAAATTCGTGACGGGCAAGGACGGTCGTTTCCGTTTCCGCTCCGTCAAGCCTGCGGGTTATCCCGTGCCGACGCACGGTCCCGTCGGACAGATGCTGAGAGCGCAGAAGCGGCACCCCTATCGCCCGGCCCATGTGCATTTCCTCTTGCACAGGAAGGGCTACAAGACGCTCGTGACGCAGGTTTTCGTCGATGATGACAAATACCTGCAATCCGATGTCGTATTCGGCGTGACACGCCCTCTCATCGGCGGGTTCGAAAAGAAAAAGGGCAGTGCCCCGTCACCTGATGTGAAGGGCGCGTGGTATGCGCTCAACTACACTTTCGTCATGGAGCCCGGCAAAGCCGTGCTCCCGGCTCCACCCATCAAGTGAGTAACGCCTTGGATCAAGCGCTTGCAGGAAAAGTGGCCGTCATCATGGGCGGCTCTGGCGGTATCGGCGCGGCAACAGCCCGGATGCTGGCCGCGGCAGGTGCCACTGTCGTTGTCGCATGGCGCAGCGGCGAGGTTTCCGCGAAAGCAGTGCTCGCTTCCTTGCCGGGCGGTCAGCACATGGCGGCACAGGCGATAGTGGAGGATACGCCCTCTCTCGTAGCCTTGGCTGAAACCGTCCGGAGCAAACTCGGCCGCGCCGATATCCTTGTGAATGCTGCGGGTTTCACCAAACCAGTTCCTGCCGCCGATCTCGATGCGCTGGACGACGAGTTCATCGACAAGATGTTCCGGGTGAACTGGCGCGGCCAGTTTGCTGCCATCCGCGCCTTCAGGCCCCTGCTGGAGGCTTCCAACGATGGTCTCGTCGTCAATGTCTCGTCCATTGCGGCGCTGAACGGCGTCGGATCCAACATCGCCTATGCCGCCGTGAAATCGGCGATGGACACGTTGACGAAATCACTGGCCCGGGCGCTAGCGCCTGCGATCCGGGTGATGTCAGTGTCACCCGGCATCGTGGACACGGATTTCGTGCCGGGGCGCGGCGCGGAACAGCTTGCAAAGCTTGCGCCCACCATTCCCCTGCGCCGCGTGGCGACACCGGATGATGTGGCCCGTGCCATTCTGGCCACGGCGACCCATCTGACCTATTCCACCGGTTCGCTCATCATCGTCGATGGTGGTCGGGCTCTATGACATTTTATCGGCCAGGACATCATGCGCCAGCAACTTCCCAGGATCATCATCACGTGCGCCGTCACCGGTAACCTGACGACGCCGGATCAGACGCCGCACCTGCCGATCACACCGGAAGAGATCGCCAATGCCTGCCTCGGCGCGGCGGAGGAGGGCGCATCCATCGCCCATATCCACGTGCGCGAGCCCGGCTCCGGCGCGCCATCGATGAAGCTGGAATATTATCAGGACGTCATTGCCCGAATCCGCGCAAAAAACCGCGATCTGATCCTCAATCTCACCACCGGACCTGGCGGACGCTTCGTGCCGTCGCACGACGATCCGAAAGTAGCCGCCAAGGGCACGACGCTCATGCGCCCGGAAGACCGGGTGACGCATGTGACGGCGCTTCGCCCGGAGATATGCACACTGGACCTCAATACCATGAATTCCGGCGGGCAGGTCGTGATCAACACGCCCGCCAATGTCCGCCGCATGGCGCGTGTCATCAGCGACGCTGGCGTGAAGCCGGAGATTGAACTGTTTGATTCAGGCGATATCGCGCTGCTGCATGATCTCCTCAATGATGGAACGCTGAAGGGCCCGCAACTGACCTCTTTTGTCATGGGCGTGAAATACGGTTTCCAGCCATCGCCCGAAACCGTGGTCTATGCCCGCAATCTCCTGCCTGCCGATGCTGCTTTCACGGCCATTGGCATCGGGCGCACGACCTTCCCGATGGTGGCGCAATCCGTGCTCGCCGGTGGCCACGCACGCACCGGTCTGGAAGATGCGGTCTATATCGACCGTGGCATACTGGCGGAGACCAATGCCATGATGGTCGCCAAGGCCCGCCGCATCATCCAGGATCTGGGCTCGCAGATCATGCCGCCGGCAGAGGCGCGGGCATTGCTTGGGTTTGCGGCGCTTGGCCGTGACCCCGCAGGCAAAGCCGCCTGAAACTGAAGGAAATGCATCCTATGAAAGCGCCAAGCGCCAAACCCTCTGCCGCAGGCGTCACTGCCACGGCGCTGCGCCTGTCAGAGAAGGCTTCCGAGATTTCCGCGCTGGCGCCCTCGGTCGTGCGTCTCTCCTTGCAGCGCATGGCGCAAGGCGATGTCATGGTTGAGGTCCGTGCGGCCGCCATCAACCCGTCCGACGCCAAGGCTGCCATCGGCATGATGCCCTACGCAGTCTTTCCGCGCACTCCGGGCCGTGATTTCGCTGGCATCGTGATCGATGGCCCGCCCGAATGGATCGGCCGCGAGGTATTCGGTTCCTCCGGTGATCTCGGTATTCGCCGCGACGGTACGCATGCTACACATCTTGTGGTGGAAGCCGATGCGCTGGTGCAGAAGCCTGCGGGCATCACGACCGATGAAGCGGCAGGCATCGGCGTGCCTTTCGTGACCGCGCAGGAAGGCTTTCGCCGTTCCAGCATGCCCAAGGCAGGCGAGACCGTGCTGATCCTTGGTCTCAACGGCAAGGTGGGCCAGGCAGCAGCGCAGATCGCCACTTGGCTGGGCGCCAGTGTCATTGGCGTGGTGCGCAAGGACGAGCCATTTGCGGGCGAGGCCTCCGGACACGTAACCGTTATCAATTCGGACAGGGACGATGTGGCGTTGAAAGTGCGCGAACTGACGAACGGCAACGGCGCGGATATCGTCTTCAACACTGTCGGCGAACCCTATTACGAATCCGGGCAGAAATCACTCGCCATTCTGGGCCGCATGATTTTCATCGCGGCGTTCAAGCAGACAGTGCCGTTCGACATCTTTGCTTTCTATCGCGGTCGCCATACCTATGTCGGCATCGATACGCTGTCTCTGTCATCGGTCGCGACGGGTGAGGTGCTGCGCGAGCTGCAGCCTGGTTTTGCATCCGGCCATCTCAAGCCGTTCCCCATTCTGCCGTCCGCAATCTTTCCACTGACAGCCGCGAAAGAGGCCTATGCTGCGGTGCTGGGATCATCGCGCGACCGCATGGTTTTCAGGCCAGGGACGTGAACAGTCGGATCACAGGGAGAAATGTCATGATCGGTAACCGCCGTCAGTTTCTGGCCGGAGCAGCAGCCACGCTTGCGGCACCGGCTGCGCTTCGCGCGCAAGGGGCCTGGCCGAACCAGCTGGTGAAGCTGGCCGTGCCTTTCTCGGCCGGAAGCCTGACCGATATTCTGGCCCGCGCTATCAGCCAGCGCCTTGCCGCCAAATGGGGGCAGGCCGTCATTGTCGAGAACCGCGCGGGCATCTCCGGGGCCCAGAGCGTCGCCAAGGGCGCGGCGGATGGCTACACGCTGATGCTGACCTCCAACGGTCATGTCGTCATCAATGCGACCAACAAGAACGCAGCTTTCGACGCCGTGAAGGACTTCGCCGCTGTGGCCAAGGTGGCATCTGCTCCATCCATCCTGATTGTGCCTGCCAATTCCCCCGCAAAGACGCTGCAGGATCTGGTCGGCATGGTGAAGAACACGGCGGGCGGACTGCAATATGCTTCAGCTGGCGTCAGCAGTTCGACCGGCATTGCCGCCGAGCTGTTCCGCAGCTTGGCCGGAGGCACCTTGCAGATGATCCCGCACCGCGGACTGCCTGAGGCCAACACGAGTGTTTTGCGCGGTGATACGCAGTTTGGGTTCACCTTCTTCGCGGTC
>CAXTUM010000026.1:0-12195 GCA_964247205.1 uncultured Beijerinckiaceae bacterium | reverse complement strand
GCCGCTCCAGGAGCCCTTGTGCCGCCATGCGGGCAATCATCTTGGAAGCTGTTGGCGGCTTGATCCGCAGCTCATCGGCGATGGAGGTCATGGTCACGCCATCCTGGTGCGCCAGCAGTTGCAGGACCTGATCCTGTCCGGGGAACAGACCGATTTCCGACAGCAGGATCGCCGTGCAGGCACGGTGGCGGCGCGCCGCCAGCGTCAGAGCCTGACCGACAGCATCGATGTCGCGGAATTTAGCCATGCATCAACTCCACATTATGCCGCAAGTTCATATCGTGGAGGCGCAATGCCTCTGGTCCATGACAGTTCTGTGACGGCGGTCACACGCGGCATCAACCACCAAGCGCAGCTTTCACCATCTGGCTTGCTTTGGCGAAATCCATCTGGCCTGCAAATTGCGCCTTCAGGGCTGCGACGACCTTGCCCATGTCCTTCATCGAGGCCGCGCCCGTTTCAGCGACTGTGGCCGTGATGGCAGCTTTCATGCCGGCCTCATCCATTTGTTTCGGCAGATAGGCATTGAGCACCTCGACCTCGGCCTGCTCGCCCGCCGCAAGTTCGTGGCGCCCGGCCTGGGTGTAGATCGCGATCGATTCCTGACGCTGCTTCACCATTTTCTGCATCAGCGGCAGAATATCGTCGTCCGTGAGCTGGCCTTTGCCCAGGCCCCGGGCCTCGATGTCCTTGTCCTTGAGCCCCGCCTGGATCATGCGGATCGTCGACAGCTTTGTTTTCTCCCCTGCCTTCATGGCAAGCTTGACATCTTCCATCAGTTTGTCGCGCAGACCCATGGCTTTATCCCTTCAGGAACATCGTGATGCGGTTGACCATATGGGATGTCTCGCCTAACACCGCCACCTAGCCATAAATTTGTCTTGCCAGTGCCGCAGCGGATCAGCCGCGCGAACCGGCTGGCGCGCGAGGGCATAGAATGACGACAGCCAATCAGCAAGTCTCAACTGCGGGCGCAGGCGTCGCCGGTTGGATCGAGCCGAAAGCGACCGCCGTGCTGGTGCTGGCCGACGGAACCGTGATCGAAGGCGAGGGCCTTGGAGCCACGGGCGAAGCTGCGGGAGAAGTCTGTTTCAACACCGCGATGACGGGGTATCAGGAAATCCTGACCGATCCGTCGTATGCCGGGCAGATCATCACCTTCACCTTCCCGCACATCGGCAATGTCGGTGTGAACGAGGATGATGTCGAAACTGTCAACATGGCGGCAGCGTCCAGCACGCGCGGAATCGTGCTGCATGCGGGCATCAGCTCGCCCTCGAACTACCGTTCCACCCGCCATCTCGACGCATGGCTGAAGAGACGCGGCATCGTCGGCATGGCCGGTGTTGATACGCGCGCGCTCACTGCGCTGATCCGCGATAACGGCATGCCCAACGCGATGATCGCCCATGACCCTGCCGGGACATTCGATATCGCTGCCTTGCAGAAAAAAGCAAAAGCCCTGCCCTCCATGGCGGGACAGGATCTCGTGCCGCTCGTGACGGGAAGCCAGAGCTATGGCTGGGATGAGGCCGACTGGGACTGGAAGACAGGCCACTTTGCCACGCAGGGCAAAACGGCGCTCCATGTCGTCGCCATCGACTACGGCGTGAAGCGCAACATCCTGCGGCTTCTCGCCCAGCGCGGCGGCAAGGGGACGGTTGTTCCGCCCACCGCTTCAGCCGATGATATTATGGCGCTGAAACCGGATGGCGTCTTTCTCGCCAACGGCCCCGGAGATCCTGAATCCACTGGAGACTATGCTGTGCCTGTGATCAAGGCGCTGCTGGATCGCAAGATTCCGATGTTCTGCATCTGCCTGGGCCACCAGATGCTGGCGCTCGCCATCGGTGCGAAGACGATGAAGATGAAACAGGGCCACCACGGCGCCAATCACCCGGTAATGGACTATACCACGAGCAAGGTGGAGATCGTGTCGATGAACCATGGCTTTGCGGTGGATTCGAAGACGCTGCCTGCGACTGCGAAAGAAACACACCGCTCGTTGTTCGATGGCTCCAACTGCGGCATCGAACTGACGGATCGCCCGGCCTTCTCGGTCCAGCACCATCCGGAAGCCAGCCCTGGCCCGCGTGACAGCCACTATCTGTTCGACAGGTTTGTGAAGATGATGGACAAGGCGAAGGTTGCGGCCTGACAATGGCCAGCTGGATCGACTACTGGAACTCGGACCACCCGATCTATGTGAATGATCGGCACAAGGCGCTGCATGCCGCTGGCATCGCGCGCGATTTCGGACGTCACATCAAGTCGAAGACGGCAGTGGTTCTCGACTATGGCTGCGGCGAGGCGCTTTATGCCGAGGATGTTGCGCGGCTTTGCAGCAAGCTCATCTGCTCCGACGCCGCTCCCGCCGTGCGCGAGAAACTGGCGGAGAGGGTGGCGTCGATCCCGAAGATCGAAGTCCAGTCGCCTGATCAGACCGAAACCACGCCAGATGGGACATATGATCTGATCGTGGTCAATTCCCTGCTGCAATATCTGACGATCGATCAGCTCTCGGCATTGCTCTCGCTATGGCGACGGCTGCTGAAACCGGATGGCCGCCTTGTTCTGGCGGATGTCGTTCCACCCGATGTCAGTCCAGTCACCGATGCCGCAGCGCTCCTGTCCTTTGCTTTCAAGGGCGGCTTTGTCGGCGCGGCGCTGATGGGCTTCGTGCGGACAGCCCTGTCGGATTACCGCAAGCTGCGCGGCGAACTCGGCTTCACCATGCACAGCGAATACGATTTCCTCGCCATGCTGTCGCGCCACGGCTTCACGGCTGAGCGGACGCGCCCGAATTTCGGGCACAATCAGGCCCGGATGACGTTTCTGGCGAAGGTGGCGGTCTAGCCTTTTCCAAAACTCCAGTATTTGTGCGCCACAAAGCTCCAGACCAGCACAACCAGAGTGGTGGCTATCTGGGCCGGGAAATAGGGCATGGCCAATCTCTCAACGAAGGTATGCATCAGGCCGTAGGTGATACAGAACCCGACGGCAGCTACGACAGCAAACCGCCAGCCCGCCTCGTCGTGCGGGCGATCACTGTGATAGGTGTGCGTCCGGTTCAGCCAGTACGAGACAATACCGCCGCCGACGTAGCCAACGAGGGTGGCGGGAACGGCACGCCAGTTCAAAAGCTCGACGAGACCTGCGAGCAGGCCATAGTGGACAATGGCCGCGACGACACCAACACCGGTGAATGCGAGGACCTGGGACATGATGCGTCGGGACATGCTGAAGGTCTTATCAGCGAATTCCGCAAGGTCCAGTCAACCAGGCGCATGAACCAGACTGTGAATGAAACAGGCCTTGACCTGAGACCCTGAACTTCCTTCAGATTTGGGCAGAGTCCGTCTGACAGGGAGACGGATGCATGCGGCCATCGCATTTCACGCAAAAGCAGATCATCGGAATGTTTGCGGAAGCGGAGGAAGGGCGACGCAGCGCATTGCGCACGGTGGGAAGAGCGCCCTGCGGCTGCCCCAGCGCATCGGCTGCCGGGAGGCGCGGGATGTCACGGTCGAACTGCACATCCCAAGCCGCGCTCGGGCCAAAACACCGCCTATCCAGGGTGTCCAGATTTCCCGAGCCGCCTCTCATGTCTTGGTTCAAACGTCATGAAAAGACTTGTGCCGTTCTTTGGCTCAAGCTGCCTTCAGTGATGCCTTGCGATCAAAGAACAGCGCCTGGCTGATGGCTGCCTTCACGGCATCCGCCTGGAATGGCTTGGTAATCAGGAAGGCGGGCTCCGGTTTTTCGCCCGTCAGAAGCCGCTCGGGATAAGCCGTGATGAAAATCACGGGGAGGTCCATCGTGCCGAGAATCTCATTCACCGCATCAAGGCCGGAGCTGCCGTCGGCGAGCTGGATGTCCGCGAGAACGAGGCCCGGGCGGCGTATTCTCACCATCTCCACCGCTTCCTTGTGTGTTCGGGCGATACCCGTCACGGTATGACCCAGCTCCTCGACCATGGCTTCGATATCCAGGGCGATGATGGGTTCATCCTCGATAATGAGGACGCTTGTGGCGACTTGCTCGGCGATCTCCCGTCCTGCCTTGTCGATCAGGGCCAACCCCTCCTGAGGGCTTATGCCGAGGATCATTGCGACGTCTTCGGGGCTGAAGCCCTCGACCGTGCGCAACAGGAAAGCCTGACGCGAAAGCGGTGTCAGCATGTCCAGATTGCGCTCTACCGCCGAATGAATCCCGTCGGCTGGAAGCGGCCGCTTGTGCCCGTTCGTCGAGGACCAGAGCGAGAGAAAAACCTTATAAAGAGCATTCCGCGGTGGCATATTGCGCGGAAAGGCGTCAGGGTCCGCAACAAGCGCCTCGAGTGTTGCGACGACATGGACATCGCCGCTGCTTTGCGTCCCGCTCAGGGTTCGTGAAAAGCGTCTGAGATAGGGCAGATGGGGAGAAATATCTGTTGCTACTGACATGCTGTGGCCTCTCGTCGCATCGGCTGAAGCATCGTCATTGTTATGATTTTGACAACAAATTTATTTTTTCTTTTTGCTGGAACCAATCCTCGCCAAGTGCGTTTTTTGCCTCATACGCGTCACTTCAAGAATGATGCGATGAGAATGATGCAATCGGTGCTGATGGGACAATCGGGGAATGGACATGAATGGTCGGGACGACATTTCTGCCAATCAGACGGCGGCGAATGAGGGCAATCCTAACAATGACCACCTCGGCAAGCCGGTTGTTGATCAAAGGATTCAGGATGCCATCGGGCGTTCCCTGAAAGCACATTACGATGATCTCGTCAGCGCGCCCATTCCGGACCGGCTCTTGGCTCTCCTCGCCGAGCTCGAAGCAAAGGAGAAGGACCGTGGCAGGTGAACTGCATCAGGCGAGCGTGCCGCTGGTGCGGACCACTCCCAAAGCATCCTTCAAGGAGCTTCTCGTTGCCGAAATACCCAATCTGCGCGCGTTCGGAGCATCGCTTTCCGGATCAATGCACGTGGCTGACGATCTTGTGCAGGACACACTCCTGAAGGCATGGAGTCACTCCGGCAGCTTCATGGAAGGCACCAACATCCGGGCTTGGCTATTCACGATTTTGCGCAACACCTATTATTCGATGTATCGCAAGCGCGGCCGCGAAGTGCAGGACACGGACGGTATATATTCCAGCCGGGTTGCAGTCCCTGCGGATCAGGATGGCGCTCTGGATCTTGCCGACCTGCGCATTGCGCTGGGCAAGTTGCCGGAGGAGCAGCGCGAAGTCCTGATCATGGTCGGAGCGACCGGCCTTTCCTATGAGGAGGCTGCAGTTGTCTGCGGTGTCGCCGTGGGCACGGTCAAGAGCCGGGTGAACCGGGGCAGGAATCGTCTTGCGGAACTGCTTGGTATTCACCATTCCGATGATACGGGCGACAGTGGCGTGAGCCTTCCAGCCGGGCAGCGAAACTTGCCATCCCTGCGCATGCCATGACCGGACTGTTCAGTCTGACTTTTTTCAAGAGCGTCCGGAGCAGGCTGCTCGCCATCATGGCCTTCATTATTATTCCGCTGGGCGCATTGAGCGTGGTTCTCGCCTGGGCAAACTATCAAACCGTGATCAGGAGTATCGAGATCTCGCAAATTCAGACCGTTTCCAACTTTGCTGTCCGCTCACGCATCTGGTTCCGCGGCTCGTTGAGGACGCTGCTGACGACAGTCCTGAGTACCCAGGCGGTCAGTGACGGCACGGTTCCATGTGAAGCAGTCCTCAGCGGGACCCTGGCCGGGTTGCCGGGATTTCAGGCTCTTCATATCATGTACCCGGGCAGTGCTGATTGTCATGCCAGCATCAACCCGGATGTAACAGCCGTCGAGTTGAATGATCTGGCGGCGTCGCAGAAAAAGCTCCCGTATGTCCAGCAGTGGGTCGGGCCGAGTCTCGGACTGGTGCGGTACGACGCCGTACGCATCAAGGGCACGCTTTACCTCCTGATTTTCGCAAAGAATGCGGATCCGCTGGGACGACAGTGGGAGGCCATCCTGCTGACGGAGACAGCCCTGCTTGATCAGGCATTCGAAGCCGGAACTGTAGAGGGTACGACAGATATCGCCTTGATGACGCGTGGCAACCAGATTGTGGTCGCCCGCAATGTCGACGAGCAGGATGCCTCCTGGCTGCCGTCGGAGGAACGCGCTGTGAATGCCATCAGCCGCTGGGAAGACACGTCCACCGATGGAACACGCCATGTTTTTGCGAGTCAGGTCGTGGCTGAGCCAGACCTTTACGTCCTGACGCGATCGGACAAGGGCGCCCTGAACGCCGCAAGAACCCAGCTTCTGATCCTGACGCTCACGCCTCTGCTGACATTGACCATTCTGTTCGGGACATATGCAAGAGTGATCCAGAGCAATGTCGTCGGGTGGATTTCAGGCATCGAGCAGGCGGCGCTCAGCCGCCAGCAGGATCCGGAGGGGACCGTCCTGGCCCCGCTGGACCCGACCATGCCGCAGGATATCCGCAGCGTCGCAGAAGCTTTCAACGGAATGGTTGAATCAGCGCGCAAGCGCGAGTTTGATCTGCGCGAGCTGGTTGTTTCCAACCAGTTCCTGGTGCGCGAGCTTCATCACAGGGTGAAGAACAGCCTGCAGGTGATCCAGAGTTATCTCGCGCTGTCCCGCAGACAGCAGTCCGGAGCGGAGAATGTCCATCTGGCCGAAACCGAAGCGAAGGTTCTGGTGTTGTCGACGGCCTATCGTCTGGGGCTGACAGAGCGCGGCGTGATCCCCGTTTCTATCCGCGCCTTTGCGGAAGAGTTGGTCAATACTCTATCAAACTCGATGCGCCAGCCAGGGCAATGGATAAGCACGGACATCAGCTGTGACAATGCGCTCATCGTGGACAGGATCATTCCTTTCGGGCTTGCCTTGGTCGAGGCCATCGTGGCGGCGCTGGTGGCGGATAGCGCGGCCTCAGTCACCGTCCATGTGAGCACAGCCAGCGACAGTCATCTGCTTTTCCATGTAACGACAAGCGGAAAGGTATCGGGAAATTCACCCTCCGCGAAGATCATGGCCGGTCTGGCTGCACAGCTCGGAGCCGTGGAGAATCAGCGCTCTCAGGGGGATATTCTGAATTGGACGTTCCGGCTGTGACCTGTGATTAACGCACTGCGGCTCTCTCGTTCCGTGGCTGCCAGTTGTACTCGATGTAATAAACGCCATCTTCCCTGCCCCAGTTCCAGTCTGTCCATCGCGCTGCAGTTGCGTTTTGACGGAGAGAACCGGGGGCTGCGGCAGAACCCGGTGGGATTGTTGCGGCAGGAGAACTGACAGCCGCATTCATCGCCAGCACGATGGTGATGGCTCCGATGCCTGCCATCAATGACAGGACGCGAAACATCGGCGCAAAGCTTTCGCTTCTGATTGTTCTGAAAGACATGGCTGGCTCTCCCGCTCTGCGTCACATTTCAAGAACGCGGAATTGGACAATTGGTTCCTTGTAAGGCGCCAATCGGGCAGATCAGCGCTTCAAGGCAGCCGGGAAAAGATGCCAGAGACTGCGCTGCAGTTTCTTCGATGTGAGTTCTGCACCGGCGCGGCGCTTCTCGAGCGTGATCTTGCGGTCATGAAATTCCTCGATACCCTGCCGGTGAGCCACGCTGATAACCGTTGCGCCGCTGAGATCCTCGCGCAGCAGCGCGAGCAGTGAGTTCTGGCTCTCCTCATCCAGCGCCGATGTTGCCTCGTCCATGATGATGATTTGCGGCTTCTGGATCAGCAACCTGCAGAACGCGATCCTCTGGCGTTCCCCGCCTGACAAGGTCTGGTCCCAACGGCTCTCCTCGTCTAGGCGCTTGATGAAATAGCCGAGGCCGCAACGCTTCATTGCCTTGGCAATAACGTCGTCGCCCGTGGCTGCATTTCCAGATGGATAAAGCAATGTATCCCTCAGCGTGCCCAGCGGCAGATAGGGCCGCTGCGGCACAAATGCGATGGTGACGTCGCGCGGCACGCGGATCGAGCCAGAGCCCCAGGGCCAGAGCCCGGCGAGGGCGCGGATCAGAACGCTCTTGCCCGCACCGCTCTCGCCCGTGATCATCACCTTTTCTCCCAGCGCGATTGTCACCGATGCGTCGTTGATGACAACGCGGCCGCCCTGTTCAGCAACCGACAGGTTCTCGATATGGATGGCCCCGTCATCACTCAGGCCCAGCTCGATGCCTGTATTGCTTTCCATCAATGTTCCGCGATCCAGATCCTCAAGAGCGGTCGTCAGTTCCTGCACCCGGGCAACCGAGGCATACCATTCGGCCAGACGCACGAAGTTGTCGACGAACCAGACCAGAGCGCCCTGCACTGCGCTGAAAGCAGCCACGACCTGCATCACGGCCCCCAGCGTCAGATCGCCGTTCAGATATTTGGGTGTGACCAGCAGGAGGGGAATGATCGGGAACAAGGCGCCATTGGTGTTCATGACGAGCGCGATGACGCCCTGCTGACGGATGATTCCGATCCAGGTTTTCACGACGGTGGCGTAGGTCTCGCGGACCGACAGCAGTTCATCCTTGTCACCGCGGATGAGGGCAATGCTCTCGGCGTTTTCGCGCAGGCGGGTCATTTCAGCCCGGAACTGAGCCTCGGCTTCGTTCTTGGCCGAGACTTTCCGCACAAGAGGGCTTCCGGCAACATATGCAGCAAGTGACGCCACGACCGCATAAACGACTGCGGCAACAGCCATATAGGCCGGAATTTCAAAGGCCGCGCCACCGACGGTAACCTGCGCCGAGCCGGCCACACGCCAGAGGATCGTGGCAAACGTGGCTGCCGTGATAAAAGCGCTGATCAGTCCAAGGGTAAACTCTGCCAGCGGCTCGATGGCCAGCCGGACGTCCTCTGCAATGCGGAACTCCGGTGCTGTCTGGTCCGGCGCAGTGAAGCCCATCCGGTAGTATCGCTGATCGGCAATCCACCAGCCCGCGATCCTGTTTGTCATCCACTCCCGCCAGCGCGCCTGGAACAGCATACGCGTCACCACGAGGCCGGAGAGGCACAGCGCCGAAGCGGCTATGACAAGCGGGAGCCAGGCTATGGCAGAAGTGACCTCAGCCAGGTTCTTGCTTTCCAGAGCATCAAAGAACGTACGGTTCCAGGAATTGATCACGACCTGGCTGGCGATCTGGGCGACCAGAAAAGTCAGCACGAGGATGGTCAGCACCCACGCGCGCGGTGCGGATGTCCCGCGCCAGTATCCCGACGCCAACAGGAGAAAGGATTTCATGGTATTCGTTCAATCCTGTATCGAAGCACCGCCGCTCCAGTGGTCGCGGCGGTCATTGGAGCTCAACGGATAACGGGCGCCGGCGACTTCCTGCGTAACGACCTCAAACCGTTTGAGCGTATGCGCGCCGAACGAATTGAGCATGGCGACATCGGTGGCGTCGCGTCCGCGCGCGATCAGGATGCGCCCGATGCGCGGCGTGTTGTGGCGGGCGTCAAATGTCCACCAGCTGTCATCAAGATAGACCTCGAACCAGGCGCTGAAATCCATGGGGAGTCCGTCTTCTGGCACGCCGATATCGCCAAGATAGCCCGTGCAATAGCGTGCCGGGATATTGAGACATCGGCAGAACGTGATGGCGATATGCGCAAAGTCACGGCAGACTCCTGATCCTTCGGTGATCGCCTCCGTCGCGGTGCGCAGGTTGGGATCCTGACCGTATCTGAAACGGATCAGGTTATTCACATGGTCGCAAACGGCCTGCACCCTGTTCCAGCCCCCGGAGATATCGCCAAATCTGGCCCAGGCTTTGGCTGAGAGGAGGTCAGTGTCGCAATACCGGCTCCCCAGCAGATAGGCCAGTGTCTCGGCCGGAAGCATGTCGGGCGACAAGACGTCGGCTTTGGGATCTTGCGGATCTGGAAAGCCGGAATCGTGAATGACACCGCTTCCCGCGAGAAGAGCCCCCCCTTCAGGGACCAGAATGCGGCGGCAGATATTGCCGAACTGATCGAGATAGAGCGCCGAGCTGTCCACGATCTCGCCGGTATTGAGGCTTGTGACGAGCATGTCATCCGGCGCGGTCACGTCGCTGCGTCTTGACGGGTGCACATCCAGCATCGTGAGCAGAGGGGTCGGCTGATCACACACCAGTTCAATCTCGTAGCCGTAGCGAATGTGCATCGTAATTTTCCCGGCTTTGACGTTTTCTGGCTTTTGCGAAGTTCAGTTTCGCTTGAAGCAGAAGGCTGAGCGCCTCTTCGGCGTTCTGGCAATTGTCTCTGCAACGCTGCTGTCCGGGATTGGTTCCACGAAAACCGGAACAATTGAAGGCAGCATCAAAGGGAACAATTGCTGCGATTGCCGCGTTGTCCGTGCACACCCAAGCGTTGGGGATGGTGCCGCATTCAAAGCGCGCACACGATCCGTAATGGCGGTGGAAACAAGACGTTAGCAATCCGTGCGCGTCGATCTCGTTTTCTTCGAAAGGAAAATGCCATGTTTTCTCGTAAACTCCTTCTTGTGACAGCCGCTTGCGCGGCTTTCGCATTTCCTGCGTTGTCGCAGACGACATCGCCTGCAACACCAGCACCGCCATCACCTCCTGTCACCGCACCTCCGGCAGCAGCGGCGCCTCCCATGAGCGCACCCGGTCCCGTGACGGACATGTTCTATTCGGGCAGCTGGATGCCGACGCACTGGAGGGCTTCCGATGCCATCGGCCAGAACGTCTACAACCGGGCGAATGAAAAGATCGGTGACGTCGAGGAAATCCTGATCGACGGCGATGGCCGCGTGCTTGCGGCAGTCGTCGGCGTCGGCGGTTTTCTCGGCATGGGCGAGCACAAGGTGGCGGTTACCTACCGTTCCTTCCAGATGACCCGCGATGCAAGCGGCAAGGCAAAGCTTGTCGTCGATATCGACAAAACGACGCTGAAAAACGCACCCCAGTATAAGCCGACAGACCTGATGAAGCGCAGCTGATCCGGCTTTTCCAAAGGCTGCCCTTCGGGGCAGCCTTCAACCATTCAGGAGCTAGAATATGAAACATGTTTTTGCAGCCATCGTTCTCGCCGGAAGTCTGACGGCCTGTAACGCCTACAATCCGACAGACAGGGCAATCGCCGGCGGAGTTATAGGCGCAGGAACAGGTGCGGTCATTGGCGGTGTTGCCACGCGGAGCGCGGGAGGAGCTGTCGCCGGAGCAGTCATTGGCGGGGCCGGTGGTGCAATCCTCGGTGCAGCGACGACTCCAAGCCGCGGCTACTACAACAGCCGCCGTTCATGCCGCGGCTACGATGAATACGGCGATCCGGTTCGTTACGCCTGCTGATTGTAGTCCGCTCCATGCAAAAGCCCCGGCATTCTGCGCCGGGGCTTTCTCTTGGTTGATATCTCGAGGCTTTCCCAACCGGATTTTCGATCCTTGTCGCCGAGCTGCCGGCCCAGAAGCACACCCGCAGCCATGATGGCTGCGACAGTCATTGTCCCCCAGCTGACCCTGCTGGTCACCATCCGGGCTGCGATTGGAAGCGCAATCAGGGCTGTAGAGGTAACTTCAGTCCGGGATCTGCGGCGGTGTTTCATGAAGTACCCAATGCCTGCAATAATGATTGCCAGCGCGAGAAGACCCCCGGCAATGCTCAGGCTGGCCTCGATACTCGACATACGGATGCTGAGCCAGGAATGCGCCGCGACCAGTCCGAAAGCAGCGCCGCCCAGAGCGGTGACAGCTGCAGCGGCATAAAAAGCGACCGCAGTGACATTGCGCCGGAACATGCCGCCAACCTCATTGGCGGCGAGAAGAGCGAGACTGTTCCACACGGTGTCAGCGCTTTGTCATCAAGCCGACGAAAACACCGAACGCTGCAACGAGCCCCAGTGTACGGGCCGGATGATTCTTGAGCTGCTCCGTCACCAGCCGCTGGAGTTCACTGGCTTCCCCTTTGGCGAGATCTGCCATCACGTCGGTGTCGATACCGACCGCTTTCAGCTTGCCGGAAACGGTATCAGCCATCTCGGTGACATCGCGCACAACGCGGTTCTGCAATGCAGCCGCATTGTGCTCGGCTGAATTCGCGGTTGCCTTGACGTAATTCACAGCGTCGTCCCGCATTGTTTCAGCAGTATCAACGGTGCTCGCTTTTTTTGCCGCAACGGCCATGGTTCTCTCCTTCATGATTGAGCGGCAGACAAGGGAACATCCGTCCTGGACGCCCCGCTGCTTCAGGGAGGCAACGTTT
>CAXTUM010000025.1:6286-12369 GCA_964247205.1 uncultured Beijerinckiaceae bacterium | reverse complement strand
CCCGGACACGAAGATCGCCCGTGAGCCGCTTTTGAAGAGCACAAGTGACCGATAGCCGCCCGACTTGCCCTGTCCTTGACGCGGCAGACGTTGCTTGATCACTCCTCCGCCAAGATCGGCGTCAATCAGTCCCTGCTCCGCTCGGAAGACAGCCTCGCAAAGGACCTGATCCGCAATCCGTTCCTTGCGTGCAAACTTTGCAAACCACGGATTCTTGAAGACACGTGTCATAAACCGAACAGTGCATCTTATCTATCATACTTTGTGTGATAGTTCAATGCTGCTGACAATCTCACAGCGCGAACCCGCCATCCGCCAGATGAATCTGCCCCGTGGTATAACTCGCCTCGTCGCTGGCCAGATAGACCGCCAACATGGCGATCTCTTCCGCCGTTCCCAACCGCCCCATGGGCTGGCGGTCGATGAAGGCTTGTCTGGCCTGTGCTTCCGTCACCTTGGTCAGCGCTGCCAGATCGCGGATGCGGCCGTCGAGCGACGGGGACTGGATCGTGCCGGGGCAGACCGCATTGGCGCGTATCCCGCGCTTGATGTAATCCGCCGCCACCGCCTTGGTGAGTCCGATCACAGCGGCCTTGGTCGCGCCGTAGGCATAGCGGTTGGGGATGCCGCGCACCGATCCCGCGCCTGAGGCGATGTTGACGATGGAGGCCGAATGGCCCGTCGTATTCGCCCGCTCCAGCATGCCGGGCAGAAAGGCCTGAATGGTGCGGTGCATGGATTTCACATTCAGATCAAAGGAGAAATCCCAGTCGGTGTCGGAGCAATCCATGACAGTGCCGTGATGCACGTATCCCGCCGCGTTGACCAGAATGTCGATGGGGCCAGTCTTTGCCGCGAAGGCCTGCACGGCCCGGGTTGAGCGGACATCGAGCTTGCGCTTCTTCGCCTTGGCGAGGCCTTCCAGCAGCACGACATTCAGATCAGTGGCGAACACCGTGGCGCCCTCGCGCACAAAAGCCTCGGCAATGGCGCGGCCGATTCCCTGTCCCGCTGCCGTCACCACGGCTGTCTTGCCCTGCAGGCGCTTTGTCATTGCTGTTTCCCCCGTCGATTTGACTGGCAGTTATGGTAGCGTGCGAATCTCCGCAGCCGCAAGCCATCCCTCAGCAAGCCATCAACAGGGCCATTCCGTGACATCCCAATCTCCAGCCGATGCCGCGCCGCTATCCTACCGCCGGGCGCTCATCATCGCGGCGCTCCTGAATTTCATCATGATGTTCGTGGAGGTCGGCGGCGCGCTTTACGCGAATTCCATCGCTTTGATGGCGGACGCCATCGATTTTCTCGAAGATGCCGTGACCTATGTGCTGGCGATTGCGCTTATCGGGCTTGGCCACCGGCCCCGTGCAGTTTTCGGGGCAATGACCGCGTTCCTGATGTTCGTGCCCGGTGTCTGGATCGCCTGGAAGACGATCAACCAGCTGCTGGAAGGCCTGCCGCCCGATCCTTTGCCCATGGGCGCAATAGGTCTTCTGGCATTGGCCGTGAATGTCTATTGCGCCTTCATCCTGCTGCCGCACCGCAAGGGTGATTCGGCGCACCAGGGCGTGTGGCTCTCCACCCGCAACGACGCCATCGCCAATATCGCCATCGTGATCGCCGCCGTGATCACCGCATTCTGGACCTCGGTCTGGCCGGATGTGGTGGTTGGACTGGGGATTGCAGTGCTCAATTTGCACGCAGCTTTCCTCATCACCATCCTGGCGTGGAAGGAATGGCACGGGAAAGTGGCGTCGCGCGTGTGAAATCACGTGCTGCGGCTGCCGGTTGGGGCGTTTCCCCGTACGTAAGAATCCGTTAACGGCCTCGGTGGTTGTATAAAAGGTGAAAACCCATTAGTTTGCACTGCAATAAAAAGGATACAGCTGGCCTGAAAAGGCTTCCCGGGAGGAAGCTGAAGACCACAACCGCAAGGCCTGCCATTTGGTCGGCCGCACAGAGGCACGGGGCAGACCTGAATGAATCGCAGTCTCTATTTCTTCTATGAATCCACCTTCATGGCCATGGCTCCGGCCCGCGCCATGGCGGAAGCCACCAAGCTCTTTTACGCCAATCCCGCCAATCCGCTGACGCATACGCAGCTTGGCCGCACCATGGCGGCCTCCGCCGAGATGTTCGAGCGCGCCACGCGCCGCTATGGCAAACCGGCCTTTGACCTGCCCCTGACCTTCGTGGACGGCAGGGAGGTGGCTGTCACCGAGCGGATCATCTGGAAGAAGCCGTTCTGCCAGCTCCTGCATTTCGACCGGTTGCTCCCGTCGCAGACAGCGGCGCAGCCCAAGGTGCTGATCGTCGCTCCCATGTCCGGTCACTACGCCACGCTGCTGCGCGGCACGGTTGAGGCGTTCCTGCCCACGCACGAGGTTTACATCACCGACTGGATCGACGCCCGCATGGTGCCGATGACTGAGGGGCATTTCGATCTCAACGATTACATCGACTACATGATCGAGATTTTCGAGCTGATCGGCCCTGATGTGCATGTCATGGCGGTCTGCCAGCCTTCGGTGCCCGTTGCCGCCGCCGTGGCGCTGATGGAAGCCAGGGACAGCCCGTCCGTTCCGCTTTCCATGACGCTGATGGGCGGCCCTATCGATACCCGCAAAAGCCCGACAGCCGTCAACAAGCTGGCGGAAGAGCGCGGCATCGACTGGTTCCAGAAGAACTGCATCATCAAGGTGCCGTTCCCCAATCCAGGCTTCTACCGCGATGTCTATCCCGGATTCCTGCAGCTCTCGGGCTTCATGGCCATGAATGTCGACCGTCACATGACGGCGCATTGGGACATGTACAGCCATCTCGTGAGCGGCGACGGGGATTCCGCCGACCGGCACCAGGACTTTTATGATGAATATCTGGCGGTCATGGACCTGACGGCGGAGTTCTACCTGCAGACGGTCGATGCGGTTTTCGTCAAGCATGCGCTGCCCAAAGGCACGTTGACACATCGCGGCACCCCGGTGGATCTCAAGGCCATCCGCCGCTGCGCACTCATGACGGTGGAAGGCGAGAACGACGACATCTCCGGCGTTGGCCAGACCAAGGCAACACATGACTTGTGCGTGAACCTGCCCAAGGACAAGCAGCTTTATCACCTGCAGAAGGATGTGGGGCATTACGGCGTGTTCAACGGCTCGCGCTTCCGCAAGGAAATCGCGCCTGCGATCAAGGGCTTCATGGCCAAGAACAACACCGCAACTGCCGCAAAAACGCGTCAGAAGCCGGTGCTGGTGCCCACGCGGTACGCGGCGGAGTGACCCTCTCGCGAATCAGCCGCGATTCGCCTAGGTTATCTTCATGCTGCAGCGCATCCTGAGGCTGATCGATCCGCCCTCCGAGGAGAGGATCGAGGTTCATCATCTGGGGCACGTCTACCCCGTGACCATCCGCCGGACCGCGCAGGCCCGGCGCTACACGTTGCGCGTAAAAGCGGCGACACGCGAGGCCGTGCTGACCATGCCCTCGCGCGGCAGCATGGCGACGGCGAAAGATTTCGCGGCGCGCCACGGCGGCTGGCTCGCGGCACGGTTCCAGAAATTGCCTGACATGGTGGATTTCACATCAGGCGCGCTGGTGCCTCTCAGGGGCGTCCAGCATATCATCGTGCATCGGCCCGCAAGCCGGGGCGGGGCCTGGACCGAAAGCGGTGTTGACGGCACGCCGGTGATTGCCGTGGCCGGGGAAGCCTCGTTCATGGCGCGGCGCGTGCGCGATCTGCTCAAGCGCGAGGCCCGCCGGGATATCGACGAAGCCGCCCGTCGTCACGCTGCGAAACTGGGCGTGAGCATCAAGAAGATATCGATCAAGGACACGGTCAGCCGCTGGGGTTCCTGCGCGTCTGATGGCTCCCTGTCCTTCTCCTGGCGCATGGTTCTGGCACCGCCCTTCGTGCTGGACTATCTCGCGGCCCATGAGGTGGCGCACCGCGTGGAAATGAATCATTCCAGCCGCTACTGGCGCGTGGTAGCTTCGATCTTTCCGGATTACGAGCGGGCGGAAGCCTGGCTCAAGCGGCACGGGGCGGAACTGCATCGCTGGGGTTGATGGCTGCTTCCACATCCGGGGTTTTCAATGTAGGATTGATCCTACATTGACGGAGATCCCATGCGCACATCCACCATGACATCCCGCGAGTTCAACCAGCATGTCAGCCGGGCCAAGCGTGCGGCGAAGGATGGCCCTGTGATCATTACGGAGCGGGGCAAGCCGAGCTATGTGCTGATGCGACATGAGGAGTTTGAGGCGAAGCAGCGTCAAAGAGCAGCACCAAGGAACCTGCTGGAGGCTCTCTATTGCCCCGAAATGGAAGACATCGAGGTTGAATTCCCCAAGATGGAATTCGATGTCAGGCCGGTTGATTTCGAGTGATGTTTCTCCTCGACACAAATCTGATTTCAGAGATCAGAAGGAGAGCGACGGCTGACAAGGCTGTCCTTGCCTGGTTTGCCGCTCAACGCGAGGGGGCGCTTTTCCTGTCCGTCACCTCCATTCAGGAGCTCTATTACGGAGCTCTCCTGAAGCGACGAAAGGACGAGCGTATCGGTCTGCAATTGCTGCGATGGATTGATGATTTCGTGGTTGCCGGATTTCAAGGCCGGATACTTTCGATCGACACACGCATCGCCCGCAAAACGGCTGAACTGAATGTACCAATCACCAGACCATATCGCGACGCGCTCATTGCCGCGACAGCACATGAGCATGATATGATCGTTGCGACCAGAAACGTGAAAGACTTCGCCCCCATGGGTGTCCGAACACTCAACCCCTGGGATTATCGCGGCTGATCGTCTCAAGCGCCTCACGTGCATCCAGCCTGCCATCATAGAGCGCCCGCCCCGTGATCGCGCCGGCGATTTTGCGGTTTTCCGGCTGCATCAGCGCCTTCACATCGTCAATCGAGGCCAGTCCACCTGACGCGATCACCGGAATGGACAGGGCCTCAGCCAGCATCCGCGTGCCCGCCATATCCAGCCCCTGCAGCATGCCGTCGCGCGCAATGTCGGTATAGACGATCGCAGCGACGCCTGCGTCCTCGAAGCGGCGGCCCAGATCGAGCGCGGAGAGCGCCGATGTCTCAGCCCAGCCCTCCACCGCCACCATGCCGTCCCGTGCGTCGATGCCGACGGCGACCTTGCCGGGAAAGGCTTTTGCGGCCCTCTTCACGAAATCCGGATCGCGCACCGCCGCCGTGCCGATGATGACGCGGGCGATGCCCTTGGCCAGCCAGCCCTCGACCGTCGCCATGTCGCGGATGCCGCCGCCAAGCTGAACCGGGAACGTCACGCGGCCAAGAATGGCGTCCACGGCGGAAGCATTCATCGGCTTGCCCGCGAAAGCCCCGTCGAGATCGACGACATGCAGCCAGGAAAATCCATCGGCCTCGAAGCTCGCGGCCTGTGCGGCCGGATCGTTGTTGAAGATGGTGGCCTGATTCATGTCGCCCTGGCGCAGCCGAACGCAGCGGCCTTCCTTGAGATCGATGGCGGGGTAGAGAATCATGACGCTGGCACCAGATGAATTGTCTTTGAAATTCAATACGTTATCTTGCGAAGATAGACAATGTCCGTATTTGGCCACAATTTTTTGATAGTAGAAAAATTGGAATTGAAGTTCCAAAAGTCCAAATCCATCGTTCGTTGTTTCCTATCGCGAGTCAGGGGACTGCAACGCAAATAATAAACTTGTCAAGTGCCATCCAAGAAAGGAGAATAAATTGAAGAATTTGCGTAAAAATCGGGTTAGCTATAGCATAGCTGTGAGAATTTGGATCGACTGGCACAACAAATTAAAGTGGAAACATATTAAAGATACTTATAATATAAATCATTATATTATTTTAGATATACTTCTTGAGAGAGAACATGCTTCTGCTCGCGAAACAGCGTCTGGAGAAATTGGAGAGAAGATATCTTTTTACAGCAAGAAAAGTAAGAAAATTCCCAAAATCCGTTTGGGTAAATTGCGCTTGAGTGGTTATTGTCCGTATCAAATGCAATTCGACTTTACGGCTTCCACCTGAGAAAATTCGCCAACAGCGCCAGTCCCAGCTTCTGGCTTTT
>CAXTUM010000025.1:0-6186 GCA_964247205.1 uncultured Beijerinckiaceae bacterium | reverse complement strand
ACGGCTTCCACCTGAGAAAATTCGCCAACAGCGCCAGTCCCAGCTTCTGGCTTTTCTCCGGGTGGAACTGCGCGCCCGCGATATTGTCCCGCGCCACGATGGCCGTCACCGGCGCGCCATAGCTGGCGCGGGCGATCACGTCGTTCTCGTTGTCCGCCATCAAGTGATAGGCATGCAGGAAATAGGCATGCAGGCCCCGCTCGCCGAGCGCAATGCCATGGGTGAGTGCATGGGGCTTGTGCTCGTCCAGCGTGTTCCAGCCCATATGCGGAACCTTCAGGGCGGGATCGACGGGCCTGATGCGATCCACGGAGCCTGGCAGCCAGCCCAGCCCTCTGGTCACACCGTATTCCGTGCCCTGCGTCGCCAGCAGTTGCATGCCGACGCAGATGCCCAGAAACGGCACTCCGTCGCGCCGCACGCGCTTCTCCAGCGTCTCCACCATGCCGGGCGCGGCTGTGAGGTGGGTCATGCAATCCGCATAGGCCCCGTCACCGGGCAGCACGATGCGGTCAGCCGCGCCCACGACCTTCGCGTCGTCTGTGATGGTAACATCGCCCGCCATTCCGGCGTCGGCCATGGCGCGCTCCAGCGCCTTGCCGGCGGAATGGAGATTGCCCGCGCCGTAATCGATCAGCGCAACTCTCATTCTGGCCTCACGCCTGTCCCCGTGATGCCGGGAAGACTCCGAGCACGCCAGCGGACGGCGGCATGACGGCTGGCGATGGTGACATGCCCTGCACAGGCTTCACAATGCCCTGCGCTGCCGTCCAATCCTTGAAGAAGCGCCGTTCGCATTCATCCAGCGAAGGCCCGCTGACGGTGCCCGCGTGGGTCCAGCCAAGACGTGTGAAATTACGGCGCATCCATTCATGGCCTTCAAGCCCGATGAGCAGCGCCATCAGCGCCGTGACGCCGCCATAGGCGAGGCGTGGCAGGGTAAACTGCCAAAAAGCCAGTGATACAAGAGCGAACAGCAAGCCATAGGCGACGGCGGGCAGCCACAGGCGCTTCGCCAGCAGCCAGAGCCCCGTGAAGGCAAAGCCGAAGATCGCGAAGCCTTCTTTCACGAAGACAGCCTTTTCCGCCACATCATCAGCGGTGATGGCCTCGGGAGGCAGATGAACGGTATAGATCGCCATTACGTTGACAATGTCCCCTTGGTGGAAGGAATGCGATCCTTCATGCGGGCATCCACCGCCACCGCGTTGCGAAGGACCCGGGCCAGACCCTTGTAGCAACTTTCGGCGATATGATGGCTGTTTGCGCCATAGAGCGTTTCAACATGCAACGTCAGCCCGGCATTCATCGCGAAGGCCTGGAACCACTCGCGCACCAGTTCGGAATCGAAGGTGCCGATCTTCTGGGTGGGGAATGCCGTGCGGAACACCAGAAATGGTCGCCCGGAGATATCGACGGCCACGCGAGTCAAAGTCTCGTCCATCGGCATCAGGCAATCGGCATAGCGCGTGATGCCCTTCTTGTCGCCCAGCGCCTCGCGGAAGGCCTGTCCCAGCGCAATGCCGATATCTTCCGCCGTGTGGTGATCATCGACCTCGAGATCGCCCTTGGCCGCAATGGTCATGTCGATGAGCGAATGGCGGGCGAGAAGCGTCAGCATATGGTCAAGGAAACCGATTCCCGTGGCGATCTCGGCCTTGCCGACTCCATCGAGGTTGATCGCGAGGGAGATTTGCGTCTCCGCTGTGTCGCGTTTCACGTCTGCTGTCCGCATGACAAACCTACTCCTTGCGTTGGCGAGGGCTCTAGCAGGGGTGCGGAATTAAACCAACTCCCCCTGACCGATCCAGAACACTTCGCCTTCGCTTTCGGCACTGTCCAGCCACAGGAACGGCATGTCTGGGTATTCCACCTCCAGGAGTTCGCGATCCTCGCCGATCTCGCAGAGCAGGCCGCCATCCGGTGTGAGATGCGCTGCTGCACCTGCAATGATCCTGCGTACCAGATCGAGTCCGTCATCGCCGCCGAGATGCGCCATGCGTGGTTCGGCGGCGTATTCCGCCGGGAAAGCCTCCACCACCTCACGCGCCACATAGGGCGGGTTGGCGATGATCAGGTCATAACGCTCGCCTTTGACCGGCTTGAACAGATCGCCCTTGAGGATTCTCACGCGAGCCTCCAGCCCGTGATCCGCCACATTCTTCTTTGCGACGGCCATGGCATCAGCCGACAGTTCCACCGCATCCACCGTGGCGAAGGGGAAGCGCATGGCGGCGAGAATGGCGAGGCAGCCCGAGCCGGTGCAGAGATCGAGAATGCGCGTCACATTCTCTGGCGCGCTGATCAGGCTGCCATCCTCGGACCCAAAGAGATCATCCGCCAGTTCTCCCGCCAGCATCTCGCCAAGGTAAGAGCGCGGCACGATGACCCGCTCGTCCACGTAGAAGGGCACGCCCTGGATATAGGCCTTCTGCACGAGATAGGCCGAGGGTTTGCGCTTCGTCACACGCTGTTCGATCATCTCCGCCAGCGCCTTGCGCTCCGCTGGCAGCAGCCGCGCATCGAGCCATGGTTCAAGCTGATCGACCGGCAGGTGAAGCGTTTCGAGGATGAGAAAGGCCGCGTCGTCCAGTGCAGTGGTCACGCCATGGCCGTGTGCCAGCCCGGCCGCATTGAACCGGCTGACGGCGAAGCGCAGGAAATCCCGGATCGTCAGCAATTCGCTCGGGGCGAGGCGGAGGTCGGCTTTGGAGAGTGTCAGCGGCATGGGGTCTCCATACATGTCGGGGAGCGGGCATGAAAGGGCCGCCATTGAGCGCGACTGTTTGCCTATGGACGCCGGGGGCCGGTCGGCCTAAATCGTTGCCATGCAATCGCGAGCTTTCCACAAGCTGTTTCGGGAATGGATGGCGCTCCTGGCCATCATCGCCATGGCGCTTGGGCCGCTGGCGCTTCTCACCAGCCGCAGTCTTGCGGCTCAGGAGCGCGTGAATGTGGCGGCGGGGCTCGCTTCGCTCCCCATTTGCACTCCAGGTGACAGCATCGACGGGCTTTCCGCCAAAACGGGTGGCGGTGTCTGTGATCATTGCATGCCGGCCCTAGGTGCCGCGCCTGCCCTAACTCAGGCCCAGCCCGGTGCATGCGCCTTTGCGGCTACGATTTTCCCCACCGATACCGGCCCCTCTGCCCTTCTGTCGCAACTCAGGCTGCCGCCTGCGACCGGACCGCCTGCTTTCTGATCAAAGCAACATCCATCGGCCGGTTCACCGGCCTTCACAATCGTTATTCTGATCAGGACCATCCCATGTCATTCACACGTCGCGTGGCCATCATCGCCGCCACCAGCACTGTTCTGTTCGCCGTCTTCGCCCCCAATTCCCGTGCCCACAGCTACAAGATCGGCGATCTCGAGATCGGCCATCCCTGGACGCGGGCCACACCGCCCTCGGCCCGGGTTGCAGGCGGTTTTCTCAAGATCACCAACAATGGCTCCACGCCTGACCGGCTTCTCTCCGCCACCTTCATTGGCTCAACCAGCACCGAAGTGCATGAAATGGCGCATGAAGGCGGAATCATGAAAATGCGCGAATTGCCGAAAGGACTGGAAATCAAACCGGGCGAAACCGTGGAACTGAAGCCCGGCGGTTTCCATCTGATGTTCATCGGCCTGAAGGATGGCCTGAAGGAGAAGGAGCGTTTCAAGGGCGAGCTTGTCTTCGAGAAGGCCGGTCGCATTGAGGTGGATTTCGCGGTGGAAAGCATGGGCGCGCGCGGTGGCGAGCATGATCATCATGCTCCCGCCCCCGCGAAGACCAACTGAGGCAAGCGCCATGAACCCGCTGAAATTGATTCGCTATGGGTCCTGGGCGGCGGTTGCCGGTCTGGGGCTCCTCATCGCCTTCGTGCTGCTGACACCGCAGCCCAGGCCGGATCAGGCTGCGGGCGGGCGCATTGGCGGCGCGTTCCAACTGGCGCAGGCCAAAGGCGGCGTGCTCGACAGCGCCACACTGAAGGGCAGGCCATACGGCCTGTTCTTCGGCTTCACACAATGTCCGGACATCTGCCCCGGCACGCTGACCGAAATGACAGCGCTGATGGACGAACTGGACAAGGGGCCTCTTTCTGCAAAGCTCAAGGATTTCCGCATTCTCTTCATCACGGTGGACCCGGAGCGGGATACGGCTGATCTGCTGGCCAATTACCTCTCGGCCTTCGATGGCCGCATTCTGGGCCTGATTCCCGCGCTGGAAGCGCTGCCCGGTCTCGCGAAGCAGTTCGCGGCGTTCTACCAGAAGGTGCCGACAACGTCGGGCTATACGATGAACCACACCTCGGCTGTGTATCTCTTCAACGGCGAAGGTGGGTTCAGCGGCACCATCGACATTCAGGAGAGCAAGGCCAGCCAAAAGGGAAAGCTGGAGCGGTTGCTGAGCCGATAGGTCTTACCATCGGGCCCGACCGGATTTGCCGATTCAGTATGCAGAAGTTGCTGCATCAAGTCGCGGGTCCGGGAACGCCGGCTTCGGTCAGCTGTCGAGTGCATTGACGGCGCGGCCCAGTTCTGGCTCGGTTATCGCAGGCGTTGTGGTGAATTTCTCGGTGAAGCGCTTCTCGAGATCTTCCGGCATCGATGTGTAGGTCACATGCCCGCTGTTGACGGCAAGCGCCTGGGCCACCTTGTCTGCGGTCATTTCGGCAGCCAGAACAAAAAGCGTCGCGGCGTCCGCATCGAGTTTTTTTCCCATTTCGCGCATGAATGTATCTGAAATACCGTAGTCTGTGGTGTAGCCGCCGACGGCTCCTGCGCTCGCGCCGATGGCAGCTCCTGTCAGCGGAGAGAGGAACAGCATACCGATCAGGCTTCCCCAGAATGCGCCGGACAGTGCCCCCGCAGCGGTTGTGTTCATGGTCTGGTCGAGTTTGACCGATCCGTCTTTCGATCTGGAAACGATGGCGCTGTCGATGATGGTTATGACCGCCCCGCCCTGAAGTTCATTCAGCTTGACCAGCGCATCACGGCAAAGCGCTGCGGAGGGATACGTTATGGCAATCAGAGTTGTCATCGGTTGTGCTCCTGTCGCGTCAATCGTAACGCATGGCCGGGACAATGGTTCCATGTTTGCCAGACGTTCCGGCCATGCGTTCATGCCAACAATGTCACTGGCTGCTGAGGCGGGTCGCCAGGAGTGACGACCGTTGGCGTGGGGATAACCTCGTCCGGATCCGGGACAGGCCGGGGTCTCGCGTATTGTTCAAGGCTGGGCGAAATCCTGTGTGGGGAAGTGGCTGTTCTCCCGGCTCTTTCGGCTTCGATCCGCAATTCCCTGTCGATTCCAGAACAGACACAGGAGGTTCCAAAGGCGGCGAGCGAAAGCTCAGGACTGGATTCTGGAATTCATCACGCTGATCTGTTTTGAAATGCGGTCTCTCTGTCTTTGAAGATGAACCCGCAAATCCTTTGGAAAGCCATCCTTGACCAGAGCCGCATCATATTTTCTGATGTTGCGCTTTTCTCCATCAATGAAGCCGGGGAGTGCAGGCACATCCAACCCTCCTAATCGAGCTCGCACAGCGATAATCCAGCGATGGACCGAGCTCATGAATGAGCCTTCTTCAGCAACCAACATCCCCCCTATCGTGATGTGGACTTTGAGCTCGTCAGCATTCTGGGTGTGAATCAAAATCATCTCCCTGAACAGAGGGCAGAGGTCTTTGCTTTCTGCGTTTTCAAGCGCTTCGGCGTACCCGTTGCGTGCGTCAACCGCTGCGGTATGCAGTGGCCTCAGATCGTCAACATTGGCAGTTGTCACGGTAACCTCCAGGGTCATTCGAGCTGAAAGGCGACGCGCCGCAGTGTGATACCGTTGCGGCCACGCCTTTACAGACTTTGCTAGCGAAACAGCGCCAGCAGGATGATGATCGGGATCGGGATGCCGAGCATCCACAAAAGAATTCCGCGTCCCATGTCTGTTCTCCCTACCAGCGCATCAGATGTGACAGATCGATGTTCTCATCGCGGTGCTTGCCTCCGAGGCTTGCTCCCCACCAGGCGCCTGCTGCGGCTACGGCGAGAGATGCAGCCATCACGAAGGCGATGAGAATCCCAACGCGCCGGGCGCTTTCCGCAGCAGCGCGGGCACGTTCAAGGGCCAGTTTCGCTTCGGCGGAGAAGGCATTGATGCGCTTTTCCACTTCGGCAGGCTCGACACCGGCACGTGCTGCAAC
>CAXTUM010000024.1:1496-12424 GCA_964247205.1 uncultured Beijerinckiaceae bacterium | reverse complement strand
CTGGTTCCAACCAGACGCTGACCTGATGTCAGTTTATCTGTTCCGTCCGTCACGCCGCAGTGTCGGCAGGCCGATACCCGTCGCCTCGAACCCGCCGTCGACAGCGATGATCTGACCCGTGATGTAGCTCGCCCTTTCACTGCACAGGAAAAATATCGTCTCCGCGATCTCTTCCTCCAGACCATAGCGGTTCAGCGGAATGGCGTCATGATAAGCCGCCCTGATCTCCGGGCTGTGCACGGCCTGCGCCATCGCTGTGTTGACCGGGCCGGGCGCCACCGCATTGACGCGGATGCCGAGGCTGGCGAATTCCACTGCCTGCTGTTTGGTGAGGTGCGCCAGACCCGCTTTGCTGGTGCCATACGCCACCCGAAGCGTGGATGCCCGGATGCCCGAAATAGAGGTGATATTGACGATTGCGCCGCCGCCGGTCTCGTTCATCAACCGCGCCGCTTCCTGTGCGCACAGGAACGGGCCAGTCAGGTTCACAGCCAGCACGCGCGACCATTCATCGAAAGATGTATCGAGGATGGGCTTGAATGTCGCGGTGCCTGCGTTGTTGACGAGGGCATCTATGCGGCCGAAGCGGGCCGCAACAGAGGCGAAAGCTTTCGATACCTGATCGGGCTCAGCCACGTCGCAGACCTCTCCCATCGCCTCAGATAAGGGCTTCAGGCTTGCAACCGCCTCCGCCAGTTGATCCGTCTCGATGTCGATCAGCGCCACCTTCCAGCCATCGGCCAGAAACCGCTTCGCCGTCGCAAGCCCGATGCCGCGGGCCGCACCGGTCACTACCGCAACCCTGGAAACAGTATCGGGCATTGACTCAGCTCCGTGTCGGCCTGGGAGCTTTGACTGTCGCCCGGTCTTCAACCGAGGGAGGCTCAGCACCCGCAGCACGCCCGGCGATCATCCAGTAGATGCTGCCTGCCAGCGCGCCTGTCGCAGCGAGGATGCCGGTCAGGGATGAGGCCAGGTGGGCGCCCGCCATCAGGTTGGGCATCATCGCCCATGGCAGCAGTGCAGTCAGCAGTGCGACACCCAGGGCCTGCACGATCCACCAGCGCAGGCTGAAAACCTCCGCCACCGCAGCGATCACCGCCACGGGCAGGAACAGGACCGACACCGTCAGCGTGGAAACGCCCTTGGCCAGCCGGGCGAAACGGTCGATGGCCTCGCCATCCTCCATCAGGCTTTCCGCCAGCGTGCGCATCGTCGTGATGGCGGCTTCCGTGATGGCTCCGCCGATATGCGGCTGCACAAAACCGGTGATGATGAGGAAGCTGCCCGCTGTCACAGCCGCGAGCAGAATGGCCAGCGGAATGAGGATCAGGCGGCCCAGAAAATGAAACATCACGCCTCCGCCGCCGCAGCGGCATAAACACCTTCCGCGCCGATGCCCGATTCCAGCATCATCCGGGCGCGGGCCCGCAGTTTTTCCGTTTCGCTCTTCAGTTGTCCGCAGGCCGCGAGGATATCCCGCCCCCTTGGCGTGCGCACGGGAGAGGAGTATCCGGCATTGAAGATATATTCCGAAAAGCTCTCGATCTGCTCCCAGTCCGAGCATTCATACTGCGAGCCCGGCCATGGATTGAACGGGATGAGGTTGATCTTGGCCGGAATGCCCTTCAGCAACCGCACAAGCTGGCGCGCTTCCGCCAGGCTGTCATTCACGCCCTTCAGCATGACATACTCGAAGGTGATGCGCCGGGCATTGGAAACACCGGGGTAATTCCGGCAGGCCTCCAGCAGCTCTGCGATAGGGTATTTCTTGTTCAGCGGCACCAGCACATCGCGCAGGTCATTGTTTGTGGCATGCAGCGAAATCGCCAGCATCGTGTTGCTGTGCGTTCCAAGCGGGCCGATCTCGGGCACGACACCGGAGGTGGAGACAGTGATTCGGCGTCTCGAGAGCTGCAGGCCCTCCTGGTCGGTGAGGACGCCGATGGCTTCATGCACGTTTGCAGCGTTGTAGAGTGGCTCGCCCATGCCCATGAACACGACATTGGAGACGAAGCGGCTGCCTTCTTTTGGCACGAACGCGCCATCAAGAGGCGCGCGGCCCGGGTAATCGTTCAGCCGGTCGCGCGCGATCAGCACCTGCGCCACGATTTCCTGCGCCGTCAGGTTCCGCACCAGTTTCTGAGTGCCGGTGTGGCAAAACGAGCAGTTGAGCGTGCAGCCGACCTGACTGGAGACGCAAAGCGTGCCCCGGTCGGTTTCCGGGATATAGACCATCTCGACTTCAGAGCCGCGGTCGAATTTGCCTGTGGAGGGCAGCCGGATCAGCCACTTGCGTGTGCCGTCCTGGCTGATCTGCTCGCTGACGATGGCCGGCCGATCCAGCGTGAAGGTATCGGCGAGTTTCTGGCGCAGGACTTTCGAGATGCTGGTCATCTCGTCGAAACTGGTGGACCCGCGCACATAGAGCCAGTGCCAGAGCTGGCCCACGCGCATGCGCCGCTCCTTCTCCGGCACATCCACGAGTGCAAGCTGCCCGGACAGCGCCGAGCGGCTCAGGCCTGCGAGCGACGGGCGCGATTGGGTGATGGCGGCAGCGGGTTCCGCAAGGGTGGCTGGAGTTTCAGGAGTCTCAGACATGGCGGCCCGTTAACACGAATTGTGCTCCCGCGCATCCCCGCGAGGACGCGTCGATGATCAGGAGCATTCCTTCTGCGCGCGCTCAAGCGCCTGGCCGAAGCCTGTCATGGTGAAACGGTCGGTCGTGTCGTTGCCACGCAGGGATGTCCCTTTCACCGAAAGGCTGCCTGCCTTGCGCAATTCACCTATGAAGCGGTTTTCCTCCGCCGGATTCTTGAGCCAGACCGTCTTGTTCTCGCCGATACCGGCAAAAACCACCGAGCCGACGCTTAGCTGGGCCTCGGCGCCCTGTTTCAGCGGATATCCCGTGAGCAGCGAGAACTCGGGCTTGTTGGCCTCGCCCTGACGCATGGTGACAAAGAGATGTGCCGGGTCCCGCGTCAAGCCCTTGGGCAGTCTCTCGGCGGGCTGCGCCATGATGAAACAGTTCTTGGACCGGCCTTCACCATTGGTGAAAATGCCCCAGGCGCCTGCTTTGCCGATTTCAAGCGCTGTGCCGCCGCCGCGGGCAGCCTGACGCTGCTGGGCAACAGAGGGCCAGGCCGCAAGGGCGAGAGCAGAACATGCGCAAAACAGAATACGAATCATGAGATCAAACTTGCCCCGGAACCTGAATGACGGATTCAGAATGTCTCCTTACAAAATTCTACGATAAGGGCAAATTTTCGATCAACCCTGGATTTTGTCACCGTGAGAATGCGCATGATGAAGATTGCCATATTCAGCCCGGCATATTGTGCGTAATGTCAAATTGACAGCGTGAGCTGGATGGTCGCCGATCCGTCAATCATTGGTGGCAGTCACAATCCGGGCGCGGACATGCCGCATGAAGGAAAAAGTTTTTGGTGACGCATGCCGAATGGGCGGCTCTGGTTGGTGCGGTTGCGGAGAATCGCGACCGGGAGGCATTCACCCGGCTGTTCGACTATTTTGTACCGCGAATCGAGGCCTATCTGTTGCGGCTGGGCGCTGACCGGGCGACTGCAGAGGAAATTTCCCAAGACGTCATGGTGACGCTGTGGCGCAAGGCCCAGCTCTTTGATTCCACCAAATCATCCGTCACGACCTGGCTCTACCGCATCGCCCGCAACCGCCGGATCGATGTGGCCCGGCGTGATCGCATGGACTACATGGATCCGATGGATTCAACCTTCGACATGGTTGCGGATGATCGTGCTTTTGATACGACAGTGGACGTGCAGCGGCGCGAGGAGGTGCTGAGGACCGCCATCAGGGACCTGCCGGAGGAACAGCTGGTTCTGGTCAGGCTGGCGTTTTTCGAAAGCCTGTCGCACAGCGCCATTGCCGAGAAAACCGGCCTGCCGCTTGGCACGGTCAAGTCGCGGATAAGGCTGGCTTTCACGCGCCTGCGCCGCAATCTCGAATCGCAAGGTGTGGTCGAGGCTACCTGATCAGGCCTTTTTGCCCAGGAATTCCCGCGCTTTCATCCAGTGATCATCACGCATGTGCGCGCGGATGGCCGCGATGGTCGCCGCAATCACGGCGGCATCGTCAGTGAAGCCGACGAGGGGCAGGAAATCCGGGATAGCGTCGATTGGCATGACGAAATAGGCCAGCGCACCCACGATCAGAAGCTTGACGCGCGCTGGCGTCGCGGGATCTGAGGCGCAATACGCCGCCGCCACGATATCCTCCGCAAACGGCAACTTGCGCCCCAGCGTCTTGATTCGCGCCCAGAACTCCGCGAGCACACCCGATTCGTCACGGGCGGCACGTCGCATGGCCTGCATCTCCGATTTGCTGAACCCGGTTCCCGGTTTTTCCCTGAACATGCTTTTGTCTCGTGAACCAACACCCGGCAATGATATGGCGGCATGCCAGCGGATCGGCAAGGCCCGACGATAAACCTGCCCTATCGGGAGAAAAGCCGGCGGAGTTCCATCACGCCATGGCGCAAGGGCCAGAGAGCGCCAGCGAGCATGCGAAGCTTTCTCAGTCTGCCCGGATCAGGCGGATAGTCCGGAATCATGGTGAGGAACGAAAGTGCTCTAGCCCGGTCGCCGAAGCGAATCCATTCCGCCGCATGCAGCAGGGCAAGACGGCTGTGATAGTCCTTCAGGGTCTGCAGCTTTGCGTCAGGGAGTGGCGTTTCCTCGCGCAACCGGTTTTCGATCCACAGCATGGCGGCATCGGAGCCGCTGACGGGCTGACGGGTCAGATCAGATGCCTCCTGCCGGTAGAGCGCGCCAACCCGCGATCCCATCGCCATCGGCTGGTCGAGTGTCAGTTTCAGCCACAGCGCAAGATCTTCGCCCCGGTTCGCTTCTGTGCTGAAGCCGCCGACTGCGAGGGCTGCCTCGCGATCCACCATGGTCGCGCAGGTCCAGACGATCAGGCCGTTGATCCACGCCCTCGCATAATCCGCGATGATGCCCGACGAGTTGACACCGCCTGCTTCGGTGCCGGATGCTGTATCCTTGCCCATCACGCCCAGCCTGTTGGCATAGAGCGGCAAACCGGGATGCACCGCAATCAGCTGACCCAGGGTTTCAAGATGATGCGGCAGCCAGATGTCATCGGCATCGAGAAAGGCCACATAGGGCGTTCTGGCCAGTGCAAGACCATGATTGCGAGCGGCGCCGGGTCCGGCATTTGACTGGCGCACGAACAGCAGGCCGGGATGCGCCATGTCCCCGACGATCCTGTCGCCGCCATCGGAGGAGCCGTCGTCGATCACGATGGTCTGTACAGGGGGGACGGACTGCCGCTGGATGCTTTGCAGGGCTTCGGCGATATGCCGTGCCTTGTTGTAGAGCGGGATGACGGCCGTGATTGCAGTCATGCCGGGTCATCCAGGCTGTCGCGGAGCGCATCGATATTGCGATTTGAGGATGCACGCAGGCTTTCCAGCACTGTGCTGTGCGAGACCTGCCCTTCTGCTGCTTCAAGATCACGCACTGCCTGCTCCGGCGTGGCTTCCGACACATCAAGGCAGGGCATGCTGAAGCTCTGGCAGACCGCAATCACCTTCACGTCATGAGCGAGGCCTGCGAAGGGTGTTCCGGCGACCGCCGCCAGCACGTGCCCGTGATAGCGCATCCCGTAATGCACGCGGGCCTGAGCCATAGTCCCGGTCACCTTGTCAATCGGGCCGACAAGGGCAATCTGCTGGACGAGCGCAGGATATGCAGCCAGAAAATCCCCCGCAACGTCATCCCAGGCAGCCCGGTCATCCTTGCCGTCATGACCTGCAAGCTTCGTCTCGAAGGCCAGCAGCACGCAGGACTCGCCGCGTTGTACGGCAGCCTCTATGACGCCCCGCAGCGCGTTTCGCGCACGCTGGCCCGGTTCGTCCTGACGAATCGTGACAGATGGCTGGATGGACAGCGCGATACCGCCGCGCTGATCATCCGGGGCGGCTGAAGCTTGAAGGGCATAAACGAGATCAGCGGTCTGCCGGAGCCTCGCCTTCGGGGCGATGGAACTGCAGATTGCCAGCGAGGCGTCATCCCGGACGCAGAAGACATCGGCCCGGCTCAGAATGGCTTTCATCGCGATCCGGCCTGCTTTCGTCCGAAGATCGCCGACGCCTGAACCAATGGCTATCACCTTGAGACCCATGCGCTTCGCCAGTATCACGGTCGCGGCAATGATCAGCAGCGACACCGGCGATGCCGAATCCTGAAAGACCGTGCCGCCGCCGAACACGAGTGTGTCAGATCGCCGGAAAGCCTTTCGCAGATCGGAAAAATAGGCCTTGAGTCTTGCAGGCCGCGAGAGGGCGGCATCAGCCAGCCGCGCATTCGCAGGGACAGGCAAGAGCATTGCATCATTCAGCTCAGGCAACCGTGACGGATCATGGCAATGCACGAAAACAGGCGCATCCGGCCTGACGGCGCGGATCATCCGCACAGCTGACGACATCAGCAGATCGTCGCCCAGATTGCCCTGGCCGTAATAGCCATAAAGATAAATGCCGTTGCGGCTCATGACGGCTTCCGGCTAGCGCTTCATTGCAAGGGCTGTCAATCAACGGCGTATTTTGGCGCCGTTGAGCACGGATGGTTCTGGCCTTTTGCGCCGGGCTGAGCGACAAAAGGAACCTGAACTCTGGAGTGACAGCATGACTTTTCGACTGGATGGCCGCCGTGCATTGGTGATAGGCGCAACGCGGGGCATCGGCTATGGCATCGCGAAGGCTTTCGTTGATGCGGGTGCCACTGTGGCCATCACGGGCCGCAAGCCCGAGGATGCGGGAGACGCGGCGGCCAGCCTTGGCAGCGGTGCCGTCGGTTTTGCGCTGGATACGGGTGATCTGGGCCAGATCGATAGTGTTCATGCGGGCGCCGAACTGGCCCTGGGCGGGGGCATCGATATTCTTGTTCTCAACAGTGGCGGTCCGCCTCCGGGCTCCGCCATGGGCGTGTCGTCCGAGATATGGCAGCAGCACTGGACCATGATGTTCGTGGGCCTCGTCCGCATGGCGGATCGTGCGTTGCCAGGTATGATCGAGCGCAAGTTCGGGCGTATCCTGTCGGTTGTATCGTCAGGCGTGATCCAGCCGATCCCCAATCTGGGCATGTCGAACGCCATTCGCCCCGCCATTATCGGCTGGGGCAAGAGCGTCGCCAATGAAGTCGCAAAGCACGGCATCACAGTGAATGCCATAGCGCCTGGCCGTATCCAGACAGACCGGGTCGATCAGATCGACAAGGGCGCCGCCAGCCGCATGGGCAAGACGCAGGATCAGGTCCGCGCCGATGCCATGGGCCGGATTCCGGCAGGGCGCTACGGCACGCCGGAAGAATTCGCTGCTGCGGCGCTGTTCCTTGCCAGCAATGAAGCATCCTTCACGACGGGCTCGGTTCTGCGCGTGGATGGCGGCCAGATTTCAAGCGTCTGACTCACGGCAGACAGGGGGAGAGAGGCAATGGCACTGACAATGACGGGTGAGGTTGACCTCGCAGCGCCGCAACAGGTTGTCTGGGAAAAGCTGAATGATCCGGACGTGCTGAAAGCCTGTATTCCGGGCTGCGAGAGCCTCGAAAAAACTGCGGAGAATGAATTGCAGGCGGTCGCAAAGATCAAGATCGGGCCTGTTTCCGCCACTTTCAGGGGCAAAGTGGAATTGACTGACATCAATCCGCCTCATGGCTACACGATTTCGGGTGAGGGCCAGGGGGGAATCGCCGGTTTCGCCAAAGGCGCGGCCAAAGTGGATCTGGCGCCAATCGAAGGCGGCACACGCATGACATACTTGGTGGAAGCGCAGGTCGGCGGCAAGATAGCCCAGCTCGGAGCCAGATTGATTGACGGTGTCGCCAAGCGGATGGCGGATCAGTTTTTTGAGCGTTTCGCGGAAAAGGTCAATGAAAACAAGCCGGTGTGAGCCATCGCTATGTCACCTTCAAATCGTTTTGATTAAGGTTCCCTGCCGAGACCGTTCATATATTATACATCTGGAAAATGGTTTCCCGCGCCTCGCTGGAGGGGCGCCATGCAGACATTGAAAACAGACATCAGCGTGATGGAAGCGATAGCCGCTTTCGCACGGTGCACGAAGGTAAGTCCGAGGCGCGTGGCGCTGCACGAGGCCGTCGGGCAAAGGCTCGCATCGGATGTCGTGATCCGGCGCCCCCTGCCAAGCAAGCCTCTCGCATCGCGCGATGGGTGGGCGATTGCAGCAGCAGAAACGGCCGAAGCAAGCAGCCGGAAGCCCAGGCTGCTTACGACAGACCCGCAGATGATCGATTGCTGCCGGCCGCTGCCTGATGGATTTGATGCGGTGGCCCCGCTGGATGCCGTGACGGCGCGTGGTAAGGGCAATTACATCCGCAAAGCAATGCAAGCGGGCGAAGGCGTCATACCGATGCACAGCGAGATCATGGACGGCGTGATCCTCGTCAAGGCCGGGCAGCGGCTCACGCTGGCGGCCGCCACGGCCGCCGCGCATTGCGGAATTCTGGACGTCATGATCCGTCGCCCGCTGATTGACGTCATCTTCAATTCGACCGATCAGGACCGCCCTGACAGTCCGACAATCCGCATGTCGCTTGCTGCGATCCGCTCATCGGGGGCGGAGATCGGCTCCGTCCAGTACACCCATGGCGAAACAGCGGATCTGGCGCGGGCGCTGCTCGACAGTTCGGCCGATGTCATCTGCACCATCGGCGGGTCCGGTACCGGTCCGGGGGACACGACGCTGCTGGCGATTGCAGAGGTGGGAGAGGTGATCTTTCACGGCGTGCGGATCAAGCCCGGCGGCAGCTTCGGTTTTGGCATCGCCGGAGGCCGCCCGGTGTTTGTCTCGCCCGGCGGGCTGCTTGACATGGTGGCCGTCAATATCGTGTTTTCACCGCCATTCGCCCGGCATCTCGTCGGCAAATCTTTCCATTCAGGTATTCTCAAGGAAGGCAAGCTGGCCGAAAGCCTCCCGGGCACTGATCGCAACAGCCGATTGTTCTTCGCAACCATCGACGAAGACAGGCTGGTGCCTTTTGACATGGATTTTCCAGGTCCGGTAGAACTGGCTATGGCGCAGGCCGCGATCTTCGTGCCGGAAGGATCGCGCCATCGCCGCAAGGGCGAGACGGTCCAGTATATTCTCCTGGGGTCGTCGATCTGAGGCGTTACGGATTGACCGCGCCTCACCAGTCTCTAAGGACAAGTCTTCTTTCGGCACTTGCAAAGGACGACAATGGTCTCGCGTGAATATGTGATCGCGGCTCTGGCGGGCATTCCCGGACCCGATGGCAAAACACCGCTGCCATCCAGCGGCGCGCTGTCGGAAATTGTCATCCATCAGGGCAAGGTCTATTTTTCGATTGCAGTCGATCCAGCCAAGGCGCAGGGCGCGGAAGCCCTGCGCAAGGCAGCGGAAGATGCGGTCAAGGCCATACCCGATATCGCGGGAGCCATGGTGACCCTGACGGCGGAAAAGCCGAAGGGGGGCGCTCCGCCAGCACCTCCCCAGCCAGGACCAAGGGCGCAGGCCGCCACCACCCAGTCGGGCCCGCCCGGTGTCAAGCACATCATCGCCGTAGCATCGGGCAAGGGCGGCGTCGGCAAATCGACAACGGCCTGCAATCTGGCGCTTGGGTTTGCGGCCCAGGGCCTGCGGGTCGGTGTGCTGGATGCCGATATCTACGGCCCGTCGATGCCAAAACTCTTCGGAATCAGGGGCAGGCCGAAGATCAAGACAGGCCGCACGCTGATCCCGATGGAGGGCTTTGGCTGCAAAGTCATGTCCATCGGTTTCCTCGTGGAAGAGGATACCGCCATGATCTGGCGCGGCCCCATGGTGATCTCGGCGCTGAACCAGATGCTGCGTGAGGTCGACTGGGGTGATCTCGACGTGCTCGTGGTCGACATGCCGCCCGGAACAGGCGACGCACAGCTCACCATGAGCCAGTCCGTGCCGCTGGCGGGAGCCGTGATTGTCTCGACACCGCAGGATCTGGCGCTGATCGATGCACGGCGTGGCGTTGCGATGTTCCAGAAGGTCAATGTGCCGATCCTCGGCATCATCGAGAACATGAGCTATTTCCTCTGCCCGGATTGCGGCACGCGCTCCAACATTTTCGGTCACGGCGGGGCGCGGGATGAGGCAACGCGGATCGGCGTGCCGTTCCTGGGCGAAATTCCCCTGCATATGGAGATCCGCGAGAATGCCGATAGCGGCTCACCAGTGGTGGTGACAGCTCCGGACAGCGGTCATTCGAAGGCTTACCGTGCCATTGCCGCCAGCATCTGGCAGGGTCTTGAGGCGGGCACGGCGAAGCGCGCCGCGCCGCGCATCGTGATCGAATAAGGGCCTGATCGATGCAATTGCCGAATGGCTATTACCAGTTGCCGCCGGGCAAGATGGCGAATGCCGTGACCTGGATGGAACTGAAGGACCTGTCACGGCCCCCCGAGCCTGCACCTGCGGGCTTTTCCCTGCGCCAGCTGCGGCAAGCCGATGCCGCGCTGCACCGCAAGCTCTACCGCGATATCGGCGAGCCTTGGCTCTGGAGCGGCCTGCTGATGAAGGGCAAGAGCGAGATGGAGGCCTATCTCAAGGATGCGAAAGTGCTCAGTTTCGCGGTTTTCGAAGGCGTGAAAGCCATCGGCATGCTCGATCTGGAAATATCACATGAAGGCGTCGAGATCGTTTATTTCGGGCTGGCTCCGGCCCATACCGGCATGGGGGCAGGCGGTTGGCTGATGGCGGAGGCGATTCGTATCGTCCGGGACGCTGGCCACAAGCGGCTCTGGCTTCACACCTGCAACTTCGATCACCCCAAAGCGATCGCGTTCTACCAGAAGCAGGGGTTCGCGATCTATGCGCAGGGCTTCGAGATCATGGACGATCCGCGCCGCGACGG
>CAXTUM010000024.1:0-1396 GCA_964247205.1 uncultured Beijerinckiaceae bacterium | reverse complement strand
ATGCCGTTCTTGAAGCAGTTGTTGTAGAAAATGTCAGCGAATGAGGTCGAGATCACACAACGGATGCCAAAATCCAGGAGCGCCCAGGGCGCATGCTCGCGCGATGAGCCGCAGCCGAAATTGTCGCCCGCGACCATGATGTTCGCCCGGCGGTAAGCCGGCTTGTTCAGCACGAAATCCGGGTTTTCCTTGCCCTTGTCGTCGTAGCGCATCTCGGAAAACAGCGCGGAGCCCAGACCGGTGCGCTTGATGGTTTTGAGATACTGCTTGGGGATGATCATGTCGGTATCGACATTGACCACCTTGAGCGGTGCGGCGACGGATGTGAGCTTGTTGAAGGGCTTCATGGACTTCCCCTGATAGCGGATATGCGGCCTTGATAGCGCATCGTGCTGGCAGCGCAACCGATTCACCATGTCCTTTTGCGGAATTTGAAGGTTTGCGAGGCATACCTGCAGCATGTTTGAAGCGGTTATTCCCCATTCTCTGAAGGCTTTCGCCGAACGTGAGTTCATGGGCGAGAAGCTGATCTGGGCCGAGAAGCCCGATACCCGCATCGCTTTCCTGATGTCTTTCGGAATCTGGGTCTTTGCGGTCCCGTGGACCGCATTCGCGCTGTTTTGGGAAAGCATGGTCGCAGGACCCCTGGTTCTCGATTGGATGGGATATGAAGTCGGCGGCATGAAACCGGCGGGCAATGCCGGCCAGGGCATGATGGCGGTGATGGCATTGTTCGGCCTGCCGTTCATCCTGATCGGCTTCGGCATGCTGCTCGCGCCGGTCTGGGTTCTGCGCAAGGGCGCCAGAACGCTCTATGTTCTCACCAACAAACGTGTGGCGATCCTCAACGGGGCCGGAACCGTATCCATTGTATCGATCTGGCCGAAGGACATCATCTCACTCTCGCGCAAGGAGGGTTCTGACGGACGTGGCACATTGACATTGCACCAAGGCGTCGTGCTCGATTCCGATGGCGACCGTCAGGAAAACAAAACCGAGCTTGGCGTCATCCATGATGTGCGCAGGGTCGAGCAGATGGTGCTTGAGCTCAAAGAGCGGGCTGCGGCCTGATCTATCCCGCCTCCTTCTCGATCGCTTCCATATCTGCATCGCTGAGGCCGAAATGATGCCCGATCTCGTGCACCAGCACATGGGTCACCAGATGCCCCAGCGTCTCGTCATGCTCGGCCCAGTAGTCGAGCATGGGGCGGCGGTAGAGCCAGACCATGTTGGGGAACTGTCCGGTCTGCGGCGAACTGCCGTCTTGCGCCATTCCGATGCCCCGGAACAGGCCGAGCAGATCAAAGGGCGTCTCGCATTCCATCTCGTCCAAAGTTTTCTCATCGGGAAAATCCTCGACCTTGATGACGACGCCCTCGCAAAGCGTGCGGAAAGC
>CAXTUM010000023.1:0-12580 GCA_964247205.1 uncultured Beijerinckiaceae bacterium | reverse complement strand
CTTCCAGCAGCGCGCGCAGGTCCGTCTTCTGGGCCGCTTCTCCCGCATCGCCGCGTGCGAAGGCGAGATAAGCCTCCAGCATGCGCGACATTTCATCGACATCGCGCTTCAGGTCATCCATTTCAGGGCTTTGGTGCATCATCTCCAGCGACAGGCGAAAGCGCGTCAGCACCGTGCGCAAGTCATGGCTCACGCCGTTCAGCATGGTGGTGCGCTGCTCGATCTGCCGGGCGATGCGCCGTTTCATGTCCATGAAGGCCGCACCCGCGCGACGCACCTCACGCGCGCCGCGAGGCCGGAACTCGATATCGCGGCCCTTGCCGAAATCCTCGGCTGCATCGGCCAGCGCCAGAATCGGCTTGATCTGGTTGCGCAGGAAGAGAATCGCCACCGTCAGCAGGATGAGAGACGTCCCCACCATCCACACCAGGAAGATATGGGCGTTGGAGGCATAGGTCTGGCTGCGCCGGGCGATCACGCGCATCACGGCATCATCCAGTTGCACCCGGATTTCGACCAAATTCGAGCGCCCCACCGTATCGATCCAGAACGGGCGGCCCACACGCAGCCGGATTTCGTTGGACAGCGCTGTATCAAGGAAATTGAAGAACGGTTTCGGCCCGATGCTCGGCAGCGGCTCGTTGGGCAGGATATCGACATCCAGCCCCAGCTTTTGTTCCGCGATATCGGTGAGAATCCTTCCTTCGGTGTCCTTGCGGGGCAGCTTGTCATAAATCTCGACCAGCGCGGCGATATCGGACGCCACCGATGCGGAAAGCCGGTTGGTCACGGTCTGCCAATGCCGCTCCATGAAAGCATAGGCGATGACGGATTGCAGCAGCACGACAGGCGCGATGACGATGAGCAGCGAGCGGGCGTAAAGCCCCTTGGGCAGCACCGCCTTCACGAACCGCGTGGCGCGCGCGAAGCTGGTGCGCACGCCAAAGAGAATCGCGCCCGGACGCGCGAGCATCAATCCACAATCAGGCGATAGCCCGATCCTCTGACCGTCTGGAGATAGGTCGGATTGGCCGGATCGCGCTCGATCTTGCGGCGCAGCCGGTTGATCTGCACGTCGATCGTGCGTTCGTTGGCGTCCGAACCCGGGCCAGCCAGAGCCTCGCGGGTTACGGGAGCCCCGTTTGACTCTGCCAGAAGCTTCATCATGTCGCGCTCGCGGTCCGTGATCTTCACGGCCTCGCCGCCCTGCGTCAGTTCGCTGCGCGCGATGTGATAGGTGAAGCGCCCGAAAGACACGCTCTCGGGCGAGGTGCTCTGGTTGGCGGGAGGCGGAGCAGTCACGCGGCGCAGGATGGACCCCACGCGCAGCAGCAGCTCGCGCGGATCAAACGGCTTGGAGAGATAATCATCCACGCCCAGCTCGAATCCTCGGATGCGGTCGTTGATATCGGCCAGCGCCGTCAGCATCAGGATCGGCACGGCGGAGGTCAGCCGCAGCGTCTGGGCGAACTGGAAACCGTTCTCTCCCGGCATCATCACGTCGAGCACGATCAGATCGAAGGCCAGGCCCTCCATCCGCTTGCGGGCATCCGCCGCGCTTTCCGCCGTCGTGACGCGGTAGCCGTTGGTTTTCAGGAACTGCGACAGCAGCGAGCGGATTCGCGTGTCGTCATCCACGATGAGAATGTGGCTGGCGTCATCGGCCGGTGTGGGTGAAACAGCCGCACTCATGGGAATTTTTTCGCGATCATGGTCCTGATATGATCCCGCTCGCCCCGTTCAATCAAGCCCATGAGAAAACGCGCGATGGTTTCGCGGCTTTCGGGCCCGGCTTCATCAAGCGCTTCGGAAATCCGGCGGCCCTGCTTTTCGGCCAGTTCGGTGGCGAGGTCCGCGCCCTTCGAGGTGAGGTGAAGAAGCCGCTGACGGCGGTCGTCCGGCCCCGCCCGCTGCTCGACGAAGCCGCCCTCGATGAGGTCTTTAAGCACCCGCGCGAGGCTCTGCTTGGTGATGCCCAGGATATCGAGCAGCGCCGCAATGGTGAGGCCGGGACGGCGGTTGACGAAGTGCAGCACGCGGTGATGCGCGCGGCCGAAGCCAAACCGCGCCAGCAGCCGGTCCGGCTCTCCGACGAAATCGCGGTAGCCGAAAAAGACCAGTTCGATCAGCGCGATATCTGGCGCTGCTGCGGCGGCAGCCACAGGCTTTTCTGGTGCTGCGGGGAGATTTTGGTCCGAACGCGTCACAGTCTTTTCCAGAAAAATATGTCAGTGATGTTGACATATCACAGACCAATTGTTACCCGTCAAGCCTCGCGTGCGAAAGGATCGTGCGCCAAGAACCTTCAACCCGGCTGCTTCGTTGCGCGATAGCACGAAAAGCAGTCAAAAACAGGAGCGAAACCATGGCTGGCCAGCCCTTCGACAAGCGTGACGGATTCATCTGGATGGATGGCAAGCTCATCCCATGGACCGACGCGAAGGTGCATGTGCTTACCCATGCCATGCATTACGGCTCCGCCGTTTTCGAGGGCGAGCGCGCTTATGGCGGCAAGATATTCCACAGCCGCAAGCATTCCGAGCGCTTGATCGAATCCGCCCGCATCCTTGATATGACCGTGCCGTTCACGTCAGCTGAGATCGATGCGGCCAAGAAGGCAACACTGAAAGCCAACAAGCAGACCGACGCCTATGTGCGCCCCATCGCCTGGCGCGGCTCCGAGATGATGGGTGTCTCGGCCCAGCAGAACACTATCCATGTCGCCGTTGCGACGTGGGAATGGCCGAGCTATTTCGACCCGGCACAGCGCATGAAGGGCATCCGCCTCGGCATGGCGGAATACCGCAGGCCCGATCCCAGAACTGCCCCGTGCAAGGCCAAGGCGGCGGGTCTCTACATGATCTGCACGATCTCCAAGCACAAGGCGGAGCGTGAAGGTTTCGCCGACGCCCTGATGCTGGATTGGAAGGGCCGCGTGGCGGAATGCACCGGCGCGAACGTGTTCTTCATCAAGGACGGCGTGATCCACACGCCCAAGGCGGATTGCTTCCTCGACGGCCTCACCCGCCAGACCGTGATCAAGCTGGCCCGCAAGAACGGCATGAAAGTGGTGCAGCGCCGCATCAAGCCGGAGGAGCTGTCGAGTTTCAACGAATGCTTCATCACCGGCACAGCGGCGGAAGTGACACCGGTCGGTGAGATCGCAGGCATCAAGTATACGCCGGGCAACATGACCAAGGTGCTGATCGATGCATATTCAGCGGCGGTGACTCCAAACTGATGGTGGCTGCATGGGGAAATAACTGACCGGACAATGGAAACCCTGATCCCCTACATCCTCTATTGCATCGCCATGTCGGGCACGCCGGGGCCGAACAACGTCATGGTTCTGGCCTCGGGCGTGAACTACGGCTACCGGCGGACGCTGCCGCATATCTTCGGCATCAACATCGGCTTCAGCCTGATGATGTTCGTCATGGCGCTTGGGTTGGGCAATGTGTTCGCTGCCGAACCGCGCCTGCAATGGCTGCTCAAGATCGTCGGTGTCACCTACATGCTGTGGCTCGCCTGGAAGATTGCAACGGCCAGCGGCGTTAGCGACGGTCAGGCGCGGGGCCGGCCCATGACATTCCTGGAAGGCGCGGCCTTTCAGTGGGTCAACGTCAAGGCCTGGATGATGATTCTCGGCGCGATCTCGGTCTATGGGCCCGCCGGTTACGGGCCGCTCGATACGGCCCTCTTCCTCAGCCTTGTGATGCTTGTTGCGGGAGCGCCGCCAACGCATGTCTGGACGCTGTTCGGTGTCGGAATCCGCCGTTTTCTGCAGAACCCGAAAGCGCTCAGGGCATTCAATATCACCATGGCGCTGCTGCTCGTGCTAAGCCTCATCCCCATGCTGCGGTAGGGCCTGCGCTCTTTCCGCTGTGACGACGGAGAGAATAATGGACGAAAGTATCCGCACATTGGCGCATGAACTGCTGGAAAGCGGCGTCGCCACGCTCAGCGACCGCGACCGCCGCGTGATCGCGCGCATCGCCAAGCAGCATCACATCACCCGTAACGTGAATGCGTCGGTAGACGAGGGTATGACCTTCGGCCAGAAGGTGGCCGATCAGGTGGCGCGCTGGGGCGGTTCCTGGACCTTCATCATCTGGTTTTTCGTGTTTCTCGGCTGCTGGAGCCTGCTGAATTCCATGGTTCTTGCGACCTCAGCGCAGTTCGATCCCTATCCCTACATTTTCCTCAACCTGCTGCTGTCGATGCTGGCCTCCATCCAGGCCCCGCTGATCCTGATGTCACAGAACCGGCAGGCCGCGCGCGACCGCATACAGGCAACGCTCGATTACGAAGTGAATCTCAAGGCAGAGATCGAGATTCTGGAGCTGCATGAGAAGGTTGACCGGCTGCTGGGGTCAATTCCGAAGGTGGCCTGACCACTTCTCCAGCGCCTGATCGTCAGCGTCCTTCGCCTCGACCCAGCCGCCTGTGGAACCATCCTTGCGGTGCTCCTTCTTCCAGAACGGCGCGCGGGTCTTGAGATAATCCATCAGGAATTCCGCCGCTGCGAAGGCTGCTGTGCGGTGCCGCGACGCCGTAACGGCCAGCACGATGTTTTCACCCGGTGCAATCTTCCCGAAGCGATGGATCAGCACCGCGCCATCCAGCGGCCAGCGTGTTCTGGCATCGCCCAGCACGCGGCCCAATTCCTCTTCCGCCATACCGGGGTAATGCTCCAGCTCCAGTGCCGCGAGTGTGCCCTGTTCATCCCGGCAAAGCCCGGTGAAGGTCACGACAGCGCCGATGTCCGTGCGGCCAGTGCAGAGCTTTTTCTGCTCGGCGGCGATGTCGAAGTCCTCTGCCTGGACGCGGATGGCGAACATCATCCCCCCGTCATCGGCGGAAAGAACGCGATCTCCCGCGCGCCTGCAATTCGTGCATCATGTTTCACATGCGCCTTGTCGATGGCGGCGCGGATCAGCGGGCTGTTCTCGAAAGCGTAAGCGTATTCCTCGCCGTGCGTTGTCAGCCATGCCATCAGATCGGTGACTGTCACCACCGATGCGGGCAGATCAACCCTTTCCTCGGGCTTGCCGATGCGTTCGCGCACCCAGGCAAAATACACCAGTTTAACCGTCATGATGGTTCTTTCGGCCCTTTCTCGTCCTCCGCGATCAGATACTTAACCCCGGAGCCAAAATAGTCCCAGCCCGTGTAGAGCGTGAGACCGGCCGCTATCCAGAGCAGCGTCAAACCGATATTCAGTGTCCAGTTCTCGGGCAGCACGCTGTCACCAGCAGGGCCTGCCACGAGAAAACCGATAGCGATGAGCTGCGCAGCTGTTTTCCACTTCGCTATGCGCGTGACCGGCAAGGAAACCCGCAACTCAGCCAGAAATTCACGCAGACCCGACACCAGTATCTCGCGGCACAGGATGATAATCGCGGCCCACAGCGACCATGAGGCGATTGTTTCGTCCGCCACCAGCATCAGCAATGTCGCCGCCACCAGCAGCTTGTCGGCGATGGGATCGAGCATACGGCCGATGGCGGAATACTGGTGCCATGCGCGGGCGAAATAGCCGTCGAAATAATCCGTGATTGCCGCGACCACGAAAAACGCAAGCGCCCACCAGCGCATGCTGTCCTCGCGAGGCCAGAACAGGATCGCGACAATGGCCGGAACTGCCAGAATGCGCAGATACGTCAGGCAGTTCGGCAGGGAAAACGGATGGCTTTTGTTGCGGGGCGTCATGCGTCCTGTTCCGATTCGCCCCCTGAGAAGCTGTTCCGACCCGTTTTACCTAGACCGAAGTTGCGGCAAACCAAAGGGGGGATGACATACTTGTCACCCGCGCTCGTTGAAGAAATCGTGGATTGCCTTTGCCGTGGCTGCATTGACGCCCGGCGTTCGTGCCAGATCATCGAGCGATGCCCGCGATATGGCTTTCGCCGTGCCGAAATGCAGCAGCAGCGCACGCTTTCGCGTTGGCCCGATGCCGCCGATCTCGTCGAGCGGGCTCTTGGTCATCTCTCGCTTGCGCTTGGCGCGGTGTGCGCCGATGGCAAAGCGGTGCGCCTCATCCCGCAGGCGCTGCACGAAATACAGCGCCGGATCGCGCGGGGGCAGGCGGAACGGCGGTCGTCCCGGCATCATGAAGGTCTCGCGCCCGGCATCGCGGTCCGCGCCCTTGGCAATGCCAACGAGAGGAATACCGGTTATTCCCAGTGCTTCAAGCGTAGCGCGCGCCACCTCCAACTGTCCCTTGCCGCCGTCGATGAGGACGAGATCAGGCCAGGCGGGAAATTCTTCCTTGTCTCTCTTTCCTGTGGGAGAGGAATTAACAGCTTCCCCATCTTCCTTCACCAGCCGCGAAAACCGCCGTTCCAGCACCTCGCGCATCATCCCGAAATCATCGCCCGGCGTGATCTCCGTCGATTTGATGTTGAAGATCCGGTAATGCTGCTTCCGGAAGCCCTCGATACCCGCGACGATCATGCCGCCCACGGCATTGGTGCCTGAAATGTGGGAGTTATCGTAGACTTCGATACGCCGTGGCGGACTCTGCAAACTGAAAGCCTGCGCCAGAGCGGCCATGAGCTTCGTCTGCGTCGCACTGTCCGCGAGACGTCGCGAGAGCTCTTCCGTCGCATTCTTCATCGCGTGAGCGACGAGATCCTTCTTCTCGCCGCGCTGTGGCCGGGCAATCTCGATCTTTCGGCCAGCGCGGATTGAAAACGCCTCTACCAGCAATTCGGCATTCTCGATGTCTTCTGACAGCAGGATCAGGCGCGGAACAGGCTTGTCGTCATAGAACTGCGCCATGAATGCATCCAGAACCTCCGCTTTCGTCAGGCTGGCATGCGCCTTGGGGAAATAGGCACGGTTGCCCCAGTTCTGGAACATGCGGAAGAAGAACACCTCGACGCAGAACTGGCCTTCATGCTCCGCGATGGCGAAGACATCCGCTTCTTCCACCGTCTGCGCATTGATATCCTGGGACCCGCCTGTCGCCGATAATGCAGCGATGCGGTCGCGGAAGCGCGCGGCCTTCTCGAATTCCAGTGCGGCGGACGCTTCCTGCATCTCGCGCGCCATATGCTCGCGCACGACCTGGCTTTTCCCTGACAGAAACCCCTTCGCCTCGCTCACCAGTTCGGCGTAATCGCCCATCGACACTTCGCTGGTGCAAGGGCCAGCGCAGCGCTTGATCTGATAGAGCAGGCAGGGACGCGTGCGGTTGGCGAAATAGCTGTCGGTACAGGTGCGCAGCAGAAAGGCCTTCTGCAATGCGTCGATGGTGCGCTTCACCGCCCAGGCCGAGGCGAAGGGGCCGTAATACTCCCCTTTTCTATTGCGCGCGCCGCGGTGCTTCACGATCTGCGGCGCGGCATGGTCGCCCGTGATCAGGATATAGGGGAAGCTCTTGTCATCGCGCATCAGCACGTTGAAGCGCGGGCGGAACTGCTTGATGTAGTTGGTCTCCAGCAGCAGCGCCTCGGTTTCCGTCTCGGTCACGACGAATTCCATCGCGGTCGTTTCCGCGACCATGCGGGCGATACGGTTGGAATGGCCCTGTCCGCGCGCATAGCTGGCCACGCGCGCCTTCAGCTTCTTTGCCTTGCCGACGTAGAGAACCTCGCCCGCCTTATCGAGCATGCGGTAGACGCCGGGCGAATTGGGCAGTGTCTTCCAGAAGCGCTTGATGACTTCGGCCCCGGCCTGGATGGCGGCAGGCGCGGCTTCGGTGTCCGGTTCCGTAGAAGCTTCAAGCTCCAGCGGAATCTCCTCGTCATCCAGATCAATCTCTGGCGGACGGTCACCGGCGGGAATGCCGCGATTCGGGCGAGGGCTGTTCATCCGCCTGATCTAGGCGATCTGCCCCGCGCCGACAATTTTTCCCATCGGGAATAAAAATTTCGGAGTTCTGGCGAAACCGCCTCACCCCCCGCCAAGGGGATGGCATGCAGAGATGCAGAAGCCGGAGTGAGACCCGACTTAACCCAGACATTCCAACCGGAGGACGACACCATGACCATCAACACCATGACAACCGGCACCGTGAAGACCACAACCGGTTCATCCACCAAAATCGCCAAGCTCTTTTGCGGCCTGCTCGCCGCTGGCACCATCGCAATGACAGTGATGCCCCAGGAAGCGGAAGCCGGCTGGCGCGGCCGCCGCAACTGGGCCATCGGAGCAGGCGTCCTCGGCGGTCTTGCAGTCGGCGGCCTCCTCGCAGGCGGCGCTTACGGCCACGGCGGATACTATGCCGCCCCGGTCTACTCAGGCCCCGACTGCTACTTCGTCAAGCAGCGCCGCGAAACATGGGATGGCTACGTCGTCGTCCGCCGCGTCCGGGTCTGCGATTGATCCAGACCTGACCTGAACCAGCAAGAAACCCGCTCCAAAGACAGGGCGGGTTTCTTGCTGTTGGGCCTGGTCAATACCGTGACAAATGGAACAATCGGCATGCACCGGCGTTGAAACATTGACCTGATGAGCGAAGGCATCGTGCTGCCGCAGGTCGGGAGATTGCAATGCGGCTGCCATCGATTGTCGTTATCGCGTTCCTTGCTGGTTTCGTTGCCGCCGGAGCAGCAGAAATCGATTTGAGGAACCCGCCACAGGATGTGTTCGGCAATGAACCGTCAACCGCGATCACTGCGGAGCCTACGGTTCTCATTAACAAGATGACCGAGCAGGAAATGCTGCAGCACAAGTCCATCGGGTCGCAATATGCCAGGCAGGTGATGACCAATCGCCCTTACGACGGGATCGACGATTTCAGGCTGCGCAGCGGATTGCCTGCCCCGAATTTCGACAAGCTCAAGCCGGTGATTGATTTCTGATGCTTCGCGCTTCCGATGTGAAATCAGGCCGGTTTGCGTCGTTGTCGATTTGACCCCTTGCCATCCCATTCTCGATAGTTTACATATGAACTAAATCAGGCCTTCCCAAGCGCGCTGACCTGCGCGATCCTGCGGAAAACAAGGCCAGCGACCGATAGGGGAGAATTGCTCATGCCGTCCTACAAGGCTCCAGTCGAAGATACGCTTTTCCTGCTCAACGATGTGTTCGGCATCCAGCGCTACAGCAATCTGCCCGGCTTTTCCGATATCACCGATATGCTGGAGCCCATTCTCGAAGAGGGTGCCAAGGTCTGCGAGGAGGCGTTTGCTCCACTCAACCTGAGCGGTGACAAGGAAGGCTGCATGCGCCACGCCGATGGCAGCGTGACGACGCCGAAGGGCTACAAGGCGGCCTATGACGCCTATCGCGCCGGTGGCTGGATGGGTCTGGCGATTCCCGAAGAATATGGCGGCCAGGGCCTGCCCTACACGCTTTCCGCCGTGATGAACGAGTTTGCTTCCGCCTCCAACATGGCGCTGGCCATGTATCCCGGCCTGACAATGGGCGCGATGGCGGCTTTGCTGGTGCATGGCTCGGAAGAGCAGAAGCAGATGTATCTGCCCCGCATGGTCACCGGCGACTGGACCGGCACCATGAACCTGACCGAGCCGCATTGCGGCACGGATCTGGGCCTGCTCAAGACCAAGGCCGTGCCGAATGGCGACGGCACCTACGCCATCTCCGGCACCAAGATCTTCATCTCCGCCGGCGAACACGACATGGCGGAGAACATCGTGCATCTGGTCATCGCCCGCATCGAAGGCGCGCCCATGGGCACGAAGGGCATCTCGCTCTTCGTCGTGCCGAAGTTCCTCGTGAATGCCGATGGTTCGCTGGGCGCGCGCAACGGCGTGGCCTGCGGCTCGATCGAGCACAAGATGGGCATCCACGGCAATTCAACCTGCGTGATGAACTACGATGGCGCCACGGGCTGGCTGGTGGGAGCCGAGAACAAGGGCCTCAACGCCATGTTCGTGATGATGAACGAGGCCCGCCTCGGTGTCGCCATCCAGGGCCTGGCCCAGTCCGATGTCGCCTATCAGAACGCCGTGATCTACGCCAAGGACCGCATCCAGGGCCGTTCGCTCACTGGCGCAAAATCGCCGGACAAGGCGGCTGACCCGATCATCGTTCACCCCGATGTGCGCCGCAACCTGATGACGATGCGCGCCTTCAACGAGGCGGCGCGGGCTTTCGTGCTGTGGAACGCCATCAAGTCCGATGTCGCCCACCGCTCCGAGGATGCCAAGGCGAAGCAGGAAGCGGACGATTGTCTCGGCCTGATGACGCCGATCCTCAAGGGCGTGCTGACAGACGTAGGCTTCGACAATGCCGTGAAGGCCCAGCAGATGTACGGTGGCCATGGCTACGTCGAGGAATGGGGCATGTCGCAGTTCGTCCGTGATGCCCGTATCGCCATGATCTACGAAGGCGCGAACGGCATCCAGGCGCTCGATCTCGTGGGCCGCAAGCTCGGCAAGGACGGCGGCCGCGCTGTCATGGCCTTCTTCAACGAGGTCGGCGGGTTCATCAAGGAGAACGAGGCCGACGAGACATTGAAGCCGCTGCTCAAGCCTTTGCAGGTCTCGCTCGGCCATCTCCAGCAGGCCACGATGTGGTTCATGCAGAACGCCATGGCCAAGCCGGACAATGCCGGGGCCGGCTCGCATGACTACATGCACTGCTTCGGCCTCGTGGCGCTCGGCTACATGTGGGCGATGATCGCGAAGACGGCGCAGGACAAGCTGAAGGCAGGTGCCAACGGCTCGACCGAGCGCATGAACCACAAGCTGGTGACGGCGCGGTTCTACATGGAGCGCATGCTGCCGGAAACGGGCGCGCATCTGGCGCGGATCACCACCGGGGCCGATACGATGATGGCGCTTCCGGCGGAGGCGTTTTGAGTTAGGCATTGTTTCGGACATATTTGTCCGATATAGTGGAGCGGTGAATGGGTGAACGCGATGATTTTCTCAGAGAGCTTCGCGTGCTCGCCCGAAGGAAGGGCCTGTTTCTTGTCATAGACATGAAGCAGGGCAAGGGCAGTCACTACAAGGTCTGGGTGGGTGATCGCCAAACGATCGTGCCGGCAAGCATAGGACGATTCATGCGCCGGTCGATCCTGAAGGACTTGGGCCTTGAATGAATTTGGAGGCGTTGCATGACCATCAGCTACCCGGCAAACTTCGAGGACGACGAGGATGGCTTCATCTTCGTACAATTTCCCGATGTTCCTGGCTGCGCGACCAACGGCAAGGGGCGCGCGGAAGCTTACGAGATGGCGCAGGACGGACTCGGCATCATGCTTGATAGCTATATCTGGCGGCACTGCGCTCTTCCGCCCCGTTCGAGGCCAACGCGGGATCAGGTCGTCGTGGAATTGTCCGCTCTCGACTCCAGCAAGCTCGCTCTTTGCCTCGAAATGGCGAAGGCGAAGCTGACCAAAACCGAACTCGCCGCCCGGCTCGGCGTCGATGAAAAAGAAGCCCGCCGCATTCTCGCGGTCGGCCATAACACCAAACTCGACACACTCGAGGCCGCATTCAAGGCCATCGGGCGAAAGATAACGATACAGGTTGAAGCGGCCTGAAGCCGCGGGAGGATAATCAATGACCGACGCCTTCATCTACGATCACGTCCGCACACCGCGCGGCAAGGGCAAGGCCGATGGCTCCCTGCACGAGGTGACCGCCATCGAGCTGGGCAGCCAGCCGTTGCGCGCGCTGAAAGCCCGCAACAACCTCGACGTCACGCTTGTCGAGGACGTGGTCTACGGCTGCGTCGATCCCATTGGCGAGGCGGGGGCCGATATCGCCCGCACCTGCGCCCTCAAGGCGGGCTATGGCAAGACGGTGCCGGGCGTGCAGATCAACCGCTTCTGCGCCTCCGGCCTCGATGCCGTGAATCTCGCGGCGGCGCAGATTATGTCCGGCCAGAAGGACATGGTCATCGGCGGCGGCGTGGAAAGCATGAGCCGCGTCGGCATGGGCGCCTCGGGCTTCGGCATCGCCATGGACCCGTCCATCTCCATCGACAGCTATTTCATGCCGCAGGGCGTGGCGGCTGATCTGATCGCGACGCGCTACGGCTTTTCCCGCGATGATGTGGATGCTTTCGCAGTCCAGTCGCACAAGCGCGCCGCGAATGCCTGGGCCAAGGGCCATTTCAAGAAATCCGTCATCCCCGTGAAGGACATCAACGGCCTCACCATTCTGGGCAAGGACGAGACGATCCGCCCCAACACGGACATGCAGGCGCTGGGTGCGCTGAAAGCCTCCTTCGCCATGATGGGCGAGCAGGGCGGCTTTGACGCCGTCGCCATCCAGAGCCATCCGGAGATCGAGAGCGTCAACCACGTCCACCACGCCGGCAATTCGTCGGGCATCGTGGATGGTGCTGCGGCGGTGCTGCTCGGCAACAAGACGGCGGGTCGCAAGGCGGGCCTCAAGCCCCGCGCGCGCATCCGCGCCTTCGCTACGGTGGGCTCCGATCTCGGCCTGATGCTGACCGGTCCGGTCGATGTGACCAAGCTGGTGCTGAAAAAGGCCGGGATGAAGCAGTCAGACATTGATCTCTTCGAATTGAACGAGGCGTTTTCGTCGGTGGTGCTGCGCTTCCAGCAGGCCTTCGACATCGATCCCGATATCCTCAACGTCAACGGCGGCGCCATCGCGATGGGCCATCCGCTGGGAGCCACCGGCGCCATGAT
>CAXTUM010000022.1:0-12597 GCA_964247205.1 uncultured Beijerinckiaceae bacterium | reverse complement strand
CTCCGCCGATGATGCCCCAGACCAGGCCAGCGATTGCGGCCGGCACCAGCGGCGTGGTGATCAGCAGCGTCAGACTGCGCGACAGATCCTCCATCATCGGCGTCAGCCTTTCAGGAGCATGGCGAGAAGGGAAGAGACCGGCTGCTCCGTCCCCAGAAAGCGCACGAAGACCAGCCAGAACCCGAGGCCGCCTCCGGCTGCGACGGCAACAAGCTTTATGGAAAGTGCCTCCCGTTCGTACAATGCCACCGCGACCACAAGCGCGGCAATGCCGACCGGGAAGCCTGCCAGCGGAGCCAGGAACATGTACCCGACACCGATCGCCGTAAAGCCAAGGGCTCTCGGCAGCGGTGCTTGCTCCTGTGTATCATCGTCGTTGACCACCACCGGTGTGGCGCTTTTCAGGCTGATCAGGCCCTTGCCCACCAGGAGGCAGGCGACCACAGCCAGCGCCGCTGCCAGCAACTTCGGCAAACCATCTGCGCCAACCTCGTCAGACAGAGAGCTCTCGGGAATGGAGCGCGTCAGCCACCAGTAGCCAGCGGCCAGCGCCAGCAGCAAACATCCGGCTATGCTGTCCTTGGGAACTGTCACGTGGAACAAACCTTCATGGTCTTGCGCCGGGTCAATTCTTGATCACTCCAGTCTCGCGGAAGAAGGATTCCGCCTCCGCAGCAAAGGCATTGACGAAAGGCTCATAGGCAGCCTGTGGCATGAAGTCGGCCACAAGACTCTCCGCCCCGTACACGGCCTTGTATTCTGGGTCATTGAGTAGTCCCTGTACGGCGCGCTCCCAGATCGCGATGATGTCCGCCGGAAGTCCTTGTGGACCTGCAAGGCCGCGGAACTTGCGCACCACGACATCAAAGCCTGCCTCCTTCACAGTCGGCACGTCGGGAAAGCCCGCGAGCCGATGCGGATTGAAGACAGCAAGCAGGCGCACCCGTTTGGATTCCAGCTGCGACCGCAGCTCCTGTATCTCACCGACGCCCATCTCCAGGGTGCCGTTGAGCACGTTGATCATCATGTCGCCGCCGCCCTCGTGCGACACCACCGCGGCATTGACGCCGGTCGCCCTGCGCAGCCGTTCTGCCGCCTGCCGCTCCAGCGAGGCGGGATTGGCCGCGCCCCAGCGTCCGCGCTTCTCCTTCGCATGGGCAATGACGTCTGCCAGCGTTTTGAAGGGACCGTCCGCACGCGTGAACACCACTTCGGCGTCGCTGAACACGTTCACCAGCGGCTGAACATTTTTGTACGTGTGCTGCGGCTTGGAGAGAAGTGACGTGAATATGTAAGTCGGTGTCGTGGCGTAAAGAACACTGCCGTCAGGCTTGCTGGTCGCGAGTTTCGAAAGCGCTCTTGCCCCGCTGCCGCCTTGCACATTCTCGATCACGAAGGTGGCGTTGATGTATTTGACGAGATACCGCGACATCTCGCGCAGGAAAACATCCGAGCCGCCGCCGGGGCTGGAATGGGTGATCAGCGTAACGACACGATGCGGATAAGTTTCCGGTGCAGCGCTCGCAGAGGTGACAGCAGCAGGCAGCGCAAGCCCGGCCAGTCCGGTGGCTGCGGCGCGGCTGAACATTCGTCTCGTGATCACGGCAATGCCCTCCCTACGGCTGTCGGTCTTCTTCAGCGAGTGTTGACGCGGCCTCACTGCGGACCACTTTCAGCAACCTGTCCTTGGCTGAAGATACATGCCTCCAATGGGCCTCCTGCGCCCATCCAGCGTCCCGTGCCGCAATGGCCGCAACCATCTCGCGATGCTCACGGTTGGAGACAGCGAGGCCTCCGCCCTGGACAAGACTTCGCGCCCGGAAGAGATTGAGCCGCTTGACGAAGGCGCGATACTGCGCGGCAAGCGTGGCGTTGCCTGATCCATCGACAATAGCCTCGTGGAAAGTAAGGTTGAGTGGATAGTATGTATCAAAATCCCGATCTGCGGCAGCTTGCTCCATGGCTTCCAGCAACGATTCGAGCCGCTTCACCGCCACATCATCAGCGCGTTCAGCCAGCAATCGCCCGGCGAGACCGAACAGCGCAGCACGCACATCGTACAGTTCACGCACTTCCGCCACAGTGAGCCGGCGAACGAACACCCCCCTGTTGGTCACGGATTCGACGAAGCCCGCTCCTTCAAGCGCCCTGACGGCCTCGCGGATCGGGCCGCGGCTCACGCCAAAGCGATGGGCCAGCTGTTGCTCGTTCAAACGCGCGCCAGGTTTGAGCTCGCCGCCGAGGATCATGCCTTCCAGCTGGTCGCACAGCACCTTGGATAACGAAGCGCCACGCGTCGCTTGTCCTCCCAGAGTTCCCGCCGCCATGGACAAACTTGTCATTCCGACACCATCGCGATCTTGCTTGAAAGTGTCAACACTTATAGCGGCAATGGATATTGAATAAAGCCAGTTTCTCGCCCAAAAGTCTGAATTATCTCCATATGAAGACAATTTCGTCGATCAAAGTGTTGACATTAAGAGGCCATGACGTGCACTGCTGCGGAATTCCAATCCGCACTCGCCAGAGGCACAATGACCGCGCACCCCCCTGCCGTAACGGCTGTTACCCGCCACATCGCTGAGTTCGTTGTCAATTCACGCGCTGACGCGATTCCCGAAGCTGTCTACACAGAAGCAACACGGTCGTTCCTCAACTGGATCGGCTGCACGGTCGGCGGGTCGACCCATCCGGCAATCGATATCGCCTGGGCTGCGGCGAAGCCTTTTGCCGGCGCCGAGCAGGCGACCGTTCTGGGCCGCGGCTTCCGCACCGATGTGCTGAACGCCACGTTGCTCAATGGCATCGCATCCCATGTCTTCGATTTCGACGACACTCACCTGAAGACCATCATCCATCCTGCCGGTCCCGTAGCGTCCGGACTCATGGCGCTGGCGGAGACACGGCCGATGACTGGCCGGGAATTCCTGCATGCCTTCATTCTGGGAATTGAAGTGGAGTGCCGCATTGGCAACTCCGTTTATCCCGATCACTACGACAGGGGCTGGCATATCACGGGCACGGCGGGTGTGTTCGGCGCAGCGGCTGCTGCCGGAAAGATCCTCGGTCTGAATGTCCAGCAGATGACGTATGCACTCGGTATCGCAGCCACCCAGTCCTCGGGCCTGCGCGAGATGTTCGGAACGATGTGCAAGCCGTTTCATCCTGGCCGCGCAGCTCAAAACGGCACCTATGCCGCTTTCCTTGCGAAAGAAGGCTTCACAAGCTCCGATCGCGGCATTGAGGCCCCGAGAGGATTTGCCCATGTGGCCTCCACCAAGTTTGACCCCTCCGAGATAACGGACGGGCTCGGCACGCGGTGGGAGAGCGCGCTCAACACTTACAAACCCTTCGCGTGCGGAATTGTGATCCACCCTGCCATCGACGCTTGCGTTCAGCTGCGCAACGCTCACGGACTTAAGGCATCGGACGTCGCCTGCATCGATCTCAAGGTGCACCCGCTTGTTCTGGAATTGACGGGCAAGACGGCGCCGCGCACGGGGCTGGAAAGCAAGTTTTCCGTCTATCACTCCTGCGCGGCGGCCATCGTTCACGGGCGGTGCGGCGAGCATGAGTACTCTGATGAGTGCGCCGCTGACGCCACCATCGTCGCCTTGCGCCAGAAGGTGAAAGCCGTTGTGCAGCCAGGCATTCACGAGCACCAGGTGGACGCGACGCTGACCACGATGGATGGCCGCACTCTCCATCTCTTCGTGGAAAACGCCATTGGCTCCCTCGGCCGCCCGCTCACTGATCAGGAACTGGATGCGAAACTCAAGGATCTGTGCGACCCGGTTCTTGGAACCGAAGGCTCCCGTAAACTTATCGCAGCGGCAAGAGCCGTCGGAGACGCATGTGATCTGGGCTCTGTCATCGCTGCGGCCGCACCTCGGATCTGATCCCGGCAGCAGCCCGGCCTCCTCGTTTGAATTGGCGCGCGGATAGACCGGTAGTGGGTGTTCATGAACTGCAGCATGACATCGCCGATGCTCATGCCGGCGCAAGCGCATTTGGCTTTCGGCGGCGATAGCGGTCAGGGGATATCCAATTGACAACATACCGACTGGTTGGTATGTGTTGATCATCAACCCCGGTAATTGCCCCATGGTTCGCACTGCCCCGGCCCGAGACAAGATTCTGAATGCGGCCTTCACCTTGATCCGCACCAAGGGCTATTCCGCCACATCAGTTGATGATCTATGTACTGCCGCCGGCGTTACAAAAGGCGCGTTCTTCCATCATTTCGAAAGCAAGGATGCCTTGGGTGTCGCTGCCGCCCATCACTGGTCTGCAATGACCAGCGGGTTCTTCGCCGCGGCGTCCTATCACCAGCTTTCCGACCCTCTGATGCGCGTTCTGGCCTATCTCGATTTCCGAAAGGATATCCTGCAAGGCGCTCTGCCTGAATTCACCTGTCTCGTCGGCACGATGGTGCAGGAGGTGCATCAATCGAGCCCTGCCATTGCCGCAGCCTGCGACGCTTCTATCAGCGGGCATGCCAAGATGATCGAGGCCGATGTCGCCGAGGCCATGAACCTCCACGGCATCGCTGCCGACTGGACCTCGAAGGGCCTTGCGCTCCACACGCAGGCCGTCCTGCAGGGAGCTTTCATCCTTGCCAAGGCGAAGGGCGGCCCTGCAATCGCCGCAGAGAGCATCGACCATCTCAAGCGGTACATCAGCTTGCTGTTCGCCAAATCAACAACTGGAGAAAGGACATGCCCATGACCAAGACAAACACTGCCACCTACATCGACGGATTCGTGGCCTCCGTCCCCACAGCATCGCAGGACGCGTATATCGCGCATTGCCGCGCTTGCGCACCTGTCTTCATCGAAGCCGGTGCTCTGCGGATCGTCGACGGCTGGGGCGATGACGTGCCCAATGGCAAACTGACTGACTTCCACATGGCAGTGAAGGCAGAAGCCAGCGAGACCGTGGTGCTGGGCTGGATCGAATGGCCATCCAGGGCAGCTCGCGACGCCGGCATGGCCAAGGTGATGGCGGATCCCCGCATGGCGGCCGACGTCAACCCGATGCCCTTCGACGGCAAGCGCATGATCTACGGCGGGTTTGCCAAGCTCAATAACAGCAGGGCTTAAGGAGCCGGACCATGCCATCAGCCAGTGACAACGTACTCAGCATCACCCACCGCATCAACGCGCCACGCGCCACGGTATGGCGCTGCTGGACGGAGGCGGCTCTGCTCAAGCAATGGTATTGTCCGAAGCCATGGCGGGTGACGCAGGCCGAGCTCGACCTCAGACCCGGCGGCCGCATGAACGCGGTCTTCAAGGGGCCAGACGGCGATATTCACGACAACAAGGGCATCTTCCTCGCAATCGCTTCCTTGGAGAAATTGATCTTCACCGACGCTTATTCCGAAGACTTTATCCCAAAAAAAGGAATGCCATTCATGACGGGCTTCGTGCATTTGTCCGACCATCCCGATGGCGGCGCGTCGATGCACTGGGGTGCGCGTCACTGGAGCGCAGAAGACATGGCGAAGCATGAGGCCATGGGGTTCCATGAAGGCTGGAAGGCTTGCGCGGCCCAACTTGACGAACTGGCGCAGAAGATCGCCGCGGGGCCCGGCACCGCATCCTGATATCGCGAGAAATGGAGGACAAATTCATGAAAACCATCACACCGTGCCTCTGGTTTGACGGCAATGCGGAAGAGGCCGCGAACTTTTACGCATCGATCCTGCCGGAAAGCCGTGTCGATGCCGTCCACAAGGCACCGGGTGACTATCCTTCAGGAAAGGCTGGTGATGTGCTGACGGTCGAATTCACCCTGATGGGCCGGCCGTTCCTTGGCCTCAACGGCGGTCCGTATTTCAAGTTCAACGAAGCAGTGTCGTTCCAGATCCCCGTGAAGACGCAAGCGGAGGCCGACCGGCTTTCCAACGCGCTTTCGGCCGTGCCGGAGGCTGAGCAGTGCGGGTGGGTCAAGGACCGCTACGGCCTGTCATGGCAAATCGTGCCGGTGCTGCTCACCCGCCTGATCGCTGATCCCGATCAAGCACGCGCGAAGCGTGCTTTCGAGGCGATGATGGGCATGAAACGCATCGACATCAATGCAATTGAAGCAGCAGCACGCGGCGGCTGAGCCTGTGAAAGCGGCACGCAAAACCGACTGGGACAGCCTCAAGGCAATGGCGCTCGGCCTTGGTCTGCCTGGTGTCACCGAAGCCGCATCCTGGGGTGAGCCCTGCCTGAAGGCGCACGGTAAGCTATGGACATGGTGGAGTCCGAGCGAGGATGCACCGGTGTTCAAGGTGCCCTTCGAGGAGCGTGAAATCCTGGTCGAAGCTGAACCGGAGCGGTTCTTCTTCACGCCGCATTACCGAAACCATCCGCTGGTGCTGGTGCGGCCCGATAAGCTTGAGACTGACTGGGCAAAGGCGAACCTCATTCGCGTCTGGCGGGCGCAGGCACCCAAGAGGTTTCTGAAGAAATTCGATGCAGGTCCTCAAGAATGAACGATTGATGGCCAGGCCAAAATATGGTCAGGCCCAATGCCGAAGCCGTCATCACCGTTTTAGCCTGTAATCTGATCTGGCTGACAAAACTCATGATGATAATCCCGAAAAACAGCCAAACCGCCAGGAAAATGGAAGTTGCCGCCACTTCTTGAGCCGCGCTGCCAGCGCTGAATCAGGCTGACAGAATGATCCATTGGCAAGTGTCTGGATCACAACGCCGCTATCGCGCCAGCCAGACGAGCGCCATCGGAATGGCTTCGACATAAGTGATCGCGATCAGCACTGCGATGGCAATCCCGAACATCGGGATCAGTTCCCGCGAGATCGCGCCAATGCCGACATTGGCAATGCGGGCTGCCACGAACAGCGTTCCACCGACTGGAGGAGTATAAAGCCCGATTGCCAGATTGAAGGTCATGATCAGACCAAGATGCACAGGATCGACACCAAAGGCCTTGGCGGTGGGAATGAAAAGCGGCGCGGTGAGGATCAGTGCGGGGAGCGGTTCAAGAAAAATGCCGACAAGGATCAGCAGAATGTTGAGCAGTGCCAGGAACACCCATCTGGAGTTCGATATCTGGGCGATCCAGTCCGAGAACTGGGCGGGCACCTGCTCGGCTGTAATCAGCCAGGCAAGAGCGGCGGTCGCACCGATCACGATCATGACCACCGCGCTCGTGATCATGGCCTGAAGCGCCAGTCCCGGCAGATCGCGGATAGAAAGCTCGCGGTAGACCAGCAGCGCGACGACCAGGCCATAGACAACCGCAATGGCTGCGGCCTCCGTCGGTGTGAAGAGGCCGCTGTAGATGCCACCCAGAATGATCACGGGTGCGAGCAAAGCTGGAAGCGTGTCGATGAGCGTGGCGCGGAGGATCTTGAAATCCGGCCTTGTACCGCCTGGATCGCAGCCAAGCTTGCGGCCCTTGTAGATGCACAGCTGCATCAGGCAGGCTGCGAATAGCAAACCGGGCATAATGCCTGACAGGAACAGCTCGGCGACCGATACATTGCCGACGAAACCGTAGACCAGAAGCGGGATCGAAGGCGGTATCAAGATGCCAAGCGTGCCCGAGGTGGCCACAAGAGCAGCCGAGAAGGACTTGGGATAGCCCTTGCGGGTCATGCCTGGAATCATCACCGAACCAATTGCCGCTGAGTCAGCTACGGCTGACCCCGAGATGGCGCCAAAGAGAGTTGATGAAGCCACGGTGACAACCCCAAGCCCTCCCGGCAGGAAGCCGAGCAGGATGCCGGCAAAATTGATCAGGCGCCGGCCGACACCACCCTGGCTGATGAGTTCGCCCGCGAGAATGAACAGGGGGATCGCAGCCAGGTGCAGGGGTTCCACGCCGCCGACAAAGGTGAGAAAAATCGCTTCAAGCGGGTAGGATCGGCTGAATATCGCGATGGTGGCGATTGTCGTCAGCAACAGTGACCACACAAGCGGCATGCCGATGAGAGCGAGGCCGAAGAATAGAACGCAGATCACGATCAGGACCATGGCCTATGACTCCATGGCTGTTTCGATGGCTGCTTCGCCCCGCAGAAGCAGAGATGTATCGTATGCGACGTAGACGGCTGTCAGCAGCGATCCGGCCGGCATGGCCAGATACTGCAAGCCGACGGGCCAGTAGAGCACGCTCATTTCCTGGTCCATGGTGCGGTTGACGATCAGCATCCCACGCCACACCAGAAGCCCGAGCAGAACCAGCACCCCTGCCCGCGTGATGATCTCAAGCATGCGGCGAATCTTCGGACTGGCGGATTCAATGACTTCCGTGATCCGCATGTGGGACCCGCGGCGCGCTGCTGCAGCCGTGCCGATGAATGTCGCCCAGACCAGACAGAACTCGCCGAATTCGGTGTTCCAGGCGATATCGATATTGAGAAATGCCCGTGCCAGGACATTGATGAACATGATTGTCACCAGTGCTGCGGCAAGCCCGATGAGTACGATATCAATCACGTCCCCGAGCACTCGCAAGGGTGCGGGCTCGGGGAGTCTTGGTCTGTAGAGGAATATAGACACCGTGGTCTGTAACTCCGGGCTTCAATTGGCAGGGGTTGATTTGCGGATAGCCTCGGCCGAGGCGAGCATGGCGTCCACGTCCGCGGCGCCAAAGGCATCCTTGGCCTTTTGATAGACCGGCTGAACCGCATCGCGGAATGGCCCGATCGCCGGACGAGAGATCTTTGCGCCTTTGGCCGTCATCTCGGCGAGCTGCTTGTCCTCATCGTCCCGCACGAGTCTGCGCGAGAGCGCGGACGAATCCTTTGCCGCACGGGTCACAGCCTCGCGGTCATCCGGTGACAGACGCTGCCAGGTTGCTTCCGCGATGGAGAGCGGCAGCGGCGAATAGACATGGCGGGTCAGCGTGATGTTTGGCGCAACCTCGTAAAAGCGCAGAGAGTATATCGTGTCCGTCGGGTTCTCCTGTCCGATCACTGTGCCTTGCTGGATGGCGAGGTAAACCTCGGTCACAGGCAACACGATAGGTGAGAAGCCGATCGACTCCATGATCCAGCGGATCATGTCATTGGGAAACACACGCATTTTCTTGCCCTTGGCATCCGCAGGGCTGTTCAGGGGCTCCTTTGTGGTGAAGGAACGGAAGCCTGCTTCCCATGTGGAAAGGATGCGAATGCCCTTCTTCGGCAGTTCATCGAACTGGGCTTTCAACCAGGGCGACTCGTCATAGAGCTTCCAGCCCTGTTCGTAGCTCTCCACGAGAAACGGCAGGCCTGCCAGATTGAGCGCCTTGTTCTGGCTGGCATACGTCCCGGTTGCGGTAACGGTGAAGTCGATGCCGCCAAGTTGAAGCTGCTCGACCGCTTTAGGATCGTTGGCAAGCTGTCCTGAATGGAAAATCTGTACCTTGAGCTTGCCTTTCGAGTACTCGTCGACCTTCTGGGCGAAAAGCTCTGCCGCTTTCTGGCGCGAACCGGCAGGTGTATCGGTATGGCTGAGCCGCAGCGTGGTTTGCGCCATGGCGGCAACTGACAGCGCACATGACAGGAAGCTCGCGCCCAGCACAGCCGTGAGGTGGCGTTTCGTGATCATTTTCCATCCCTCCTTGGTCATCAAACGGGATTGCATTACCTTCTTGACCCATTTATGCATACATTAACAAACGCATTCGTCAACGCGTTCTTTTGCGGGAAGGGGGTTGGGAATATGTCGGCAGACCGCAGGGCCGCAAACGGCACACCGGACGGCGCAGGCATTTCGGTCGAGAGCCTCATGTTTGTCGGCTTCGGCCTCAGCCGACCTGAATGCCTGGTGACGCATCGCTCCGGCCTGATTTTCGCCGCCGACTGGGCCGGAACCGGCGGCGTCTCCATCATCGCGCCCGACGGTTCGGTGAACAGGGTTCTGGCGCGCGCGGATGGCCGGATTCTCAGACCGAACGGGATTGCGCTTGAGCCTGGCGGGTCGTTCCTGATTGCCCATCTCGGCGCCGATGACGGCGGCCTGTTCAGATTGCATCCGGACGGACGCGTCGAGGATGTCGCCCTGCATATTGACGGCGCGGCCATTCCGCCGTCAAACTTTCCATTGCTGGACTCCCGCTCGCGTATCTGGCTCACGGTCTCGACCCGGATGTCGCCACGCGCCGATGACTACCGCCCTACGGCTCGGACAGGCTTCATCGCATTGATCGAAGATGGCGTTGCCCGGATCGTGGCGGACGGGCTTGGCTATGCCAACGAATGCACGCTTTCCGCCGATGAAAACCATCTGTTCGTCAATGAAACTTTCGCCCGTCGCCTGACGCGCTTTGATGTCGGAATGGACGGTGCTCTGAGCAACCGCACGACGGTTGCTACCTTTGGAGCGGGCACCTTTCCTGATGGTGTTGTTCTTGACAGTGAAGGCTCGGCCTGGATCACCAGCATCGTCTCCAACAGGGTGATCAAGGTGGAGATGAACGGCGCCACCTCCATCCTGATCGAAGACTCCGATCCCCGGCACCTGAAAGATGTTGAGGATGCATTCCTATCCTCCACCATGGGACGGTCCCATCTCGACGGCGTGAACAGCAAGGTTTTACGCAATGTCTCCAGTCTCGCCTTTGGCGGACCGCGCTTGCGAACAGCCTATCTGGGTTGCCTGCTGGATGACAGGGTACCTTTCTTCGAAGCACCCGTCGCCGGTGCTGTGCAGCGGCATTTCGATTTTGATCTGGGACCGCTGGCGACTTTCGCAGGAACCAGCGCTCTTGCATCGCAGAGGACATCATGAAATCAAACGACACGTTTAACATCTGCGTCCTGCCGGGTGACGGCATTGGAATCGAGGTCATGGATGCCTGTCTCACCGTCCTTGACGTTGCTGCAGCGCGTATCGGCGGCTTCAAGCTGGCCCTTGATCAGCGGCCAGCAGGCGCCATCTGTTACCGCGACTCGGGGATTGCCCTGCCAAAACCCTCGCTTGAGGCGGCAACGAACGCTGACGCCATCCTTCTGGGCGCAATGGGCTGGCCTGAAATCCGATATGCCGACGGAACGGAGATTTCGCCTCAGATCGATCTGAGGATCGAGTTAGGCCTTTATGCTGGCGTTCGGCCTGTCAAGACATTGCCGAACATGAAGGCGATACTGGCCGATGAACGCGCGCAGTCCCTTGACTTCGTGGTCATCCGTGAATCGACCGAAGGGCTGTTCGCGTCACGCGGCAAGGGTGTGATCATCGATGACCGCGAGGCGCGCGACACGATGGTCATCACCCGCGATGTCTGCGAGCGGTTGTTTGATTTTTCATTCCGCCTCGCCCGCTCCCGCAAGGCTGCTGGCGGCAAGGGAATCGTGACCTGCGTCGACAAGGCCAACGTCTTCGCAAGCTTCGCTTTCTTCCGGAAAGTGTTCGATGAACGTGCCGCACTGTTCCCTGATATCAAGGCAGAGCATGCCTACATCGACGCCACTGCGCTTTACATGGTGCGCAAGCCGTGGGAACTCGACGTCCTCGTGACCGAAAACATGTTCGGCGATATCCTGTCAGATCTTGGCGCAGGGTTGATGGGCGGTATGGGCTTTGCTCCATCTGCCGACATCGGAGATACCCATGCGGTCTTCCAGCCTTGCCATGGCACTGCGCCCGATATTGCCGGGCAGGACAAAGCCAACCCCACCGCGATGTTCCTGTCTGCGGCCATGATGCTCGAATGGCTGGGCGAGAAGCATGATCACCCTCAGGCGACAGCTGCCGGCCATTTGATCCGGAAGGCCGTCAACATCACCTTCGCCGACGGGTTGCACCCCTTCGAGATCGGTGGCCGCGATGGAACAAGCGAAATCACGCGGCGCGTGCTTGATGCGCTGAAAGCCGCAGGACGGGTAGCCGGATGAAGGTTCCGGCAATTCGCGTCGCAGCCGTCGGCACAGGCTATTTCAGCCGTTTCCAGTACAGGGCCTGGGCACGGATTCCCGAGGTCACGCTGGTTGGCGTCTGCAACCGGACACTTGCCGCAGCGCAGGCCTTTGCAGTGGAGTTCGGCATCCCGTTCGCCGATAATGACCTTGGCCGCATGCTCGATATCACAAAGCCGGATCTGCTCGATATCATCACGCCGCCCGAGACCCATCTGGCCGCGATAAAGCTGGCGGCAGCCCGCAACATTGACGTCATCTGCCAGAAGCCATTTTGCCAGACCCTGGCGGAGGCGCGGCAAGCCGTCTGGATTGCCGATGAGGCGGGCATTCAGGTGGTTGTGCACGAGAACTTCCGCTTTCAGCCATGGCATCGCGAGATCAGGCGGCTTCTGGACGGCAATCTGCTTGGTCAAGTTTATCAGGCTACCTTCCGACTGCGTCCAGGCGACGGGCAAGGCCCGGGGGCCTATCTTGATCGCCAACCTTACTTCCAGACGATGCCCCGCCTGCTGGTGCATGAAACCGCCATTCACCTCATCGATACATTCCGTTTTCTGTTTGGTGATGTCGCGGGTGTGTTCGCAGCCCTGCGCAAGCTCAATCCGGTTATCACCGGCGAGGATTCTGGTCTGATCATGCTCGATATGGCAAGCGGTGTCAGATGCCTTTTCGATGGCAACCGGCTGTCGGACCACAAGGCGCGCAACAGGCGCATGACCATGGGCGAAATGCTC
>CAXTUM010000021.1:0-12661 GCA_964247205.1 uncultured Beijerinckiaceae bacterium | reverse complement strand
GACGTTCAACCATGCCGTCAACATCCGCCATGGAGACGGGCGCAGGCAGGTCTACTTTGATTCCGAGATCGGCGGCTGGGGAGCACACCCCGACGCGGATGGCCCATCCGGGCTGTCTGCCGGATTCCACAACCAGCAGAACACGCCGATCGAGATGATCGAGGCAATCTATCCGCTGGAGTTCATCCGCTATGGGTTTGTGGTGGACAGCGGCGGCGCTGGCCGCAAGCGGGGCGGGTTGGGACTGGTGCGAGAGTGGCGATTCACGGCGGAGCGCGGTCTGCTCAATGCCTCGTTTGACGGCTTTGTGTCGCGCCCTTACGGGCTTGCGGGCGGTGAACCCGGACGCGCAGGGAAGCTAAGCTTGATCAGGGACGGCGTGGAGACGGAGCTTCCGGCCAAGACCATCGGCCATGAACTCAGGGCAGGCGACATCGTGCGCATGGAGACCCCGGGAGGCGGCGGTTTCGGCCCGCCGGGCGAACGCAACCGGGAGGCGGTGGCGGGGGATATCGCCGATGGTTTCGTGAGCGCAGCGGGCGCGGAAACCTACGGTACGGGCTGAGTGTCGAACAGACGGCCCCAGCCTTTGATCATCCCCGGATCTGCTCCTGCCCTGACCAGACAGGCCCGCAGCGTCACGGCCACTGAATCGAGCACGGGGATGCCGAGTTCCTGCTCCAGTTGCGCAGCGGAAGCCGCACCGTTCATGTTGGTGCAGACCACAGCGATGGCTTGCGGCCTGGCTTTGGCCACGTCCCGGATCATGCGGTTGATCTCGGCCTCAGGCACCGTGCCAAAGGTGAAGTTGTCGCGTATCCCGAGATGGCGCTCGGCGACCACGGTGATACCCTCGGCGGCATAGGTGCTGATGATCTTCTCCTGCACATCCCGCGTGTAGGGCGTCACGAGGCCGAGGCGTGTCACGCCTATGTGGCGGAAGAGATCAAAGAACCCCAGCATGCAGGTCGCGGCCTTGATTCCTGTCGTTGCCTCAATGCGCGCCACAAGCTCGCGATCCCGCGCCAGACCAAGCCAGCTGGCGGATGTACCATTCCACGCAATGACATCGACTTTCGCATGGACGAGCAGATTTGCCGCGCTCAGGATGGGCTCGTCGTTGAACTGACCGAGTGCCGTTGTGTCGAGCCCGATTTCAGTGACCGCGAAGCGCGAAAAATGGATACTCAGCCCGTCAACATCGATGAGCATACGCATCGTGACTGGCTCCAGCACGGTGTTGGACGACGGCGTCAGCATTCCGATGCGCAGCATTGCAGAGGCTCCATGGCGGCAGGCGAAGAGCGTTAGCGAGGGATAAGTATGGCCTGCAACTTGCTTTTGTCCCAAGGGCATCCTTTGATGCGGTATCGGTCATTTATCTTGGGGATCATAACCATGCGCAGTTCTTTCGCCACCCTTGCCGGAGCGGCCCTTCTGGCAGCCTCCTTTTCAGGCTTGTCAGCACCTGCGCAGGCACAGGAGCCGGTGAAGCTGCGCATCATGGGAATGCCTCTCGCCACCGGCAATATCCAGAAGAACCGCGAACAGCCGTTCTTCGAGAACCTGTCGGCCAAAGTGGGGTTCCCGGTGGAAGCCGATTACAAGGTGCTTGACGCCACCGGCATCAAGGAATTCGAGCAGCTGCGCGTCGCGCGCTCTGGCCTGTTCGACATCATTGGCCTGCGCCTCGCACAGGTATCCCGCGACGAGCCGACTATTCTGGGGCTTGACCTTGTCGGTTTGAACCCGAATTATGAAACCGCAAAGAAGGTCGTGGAAGCCTTCCAGGGTCCGGTCGGCGAGCGGCTGGAGAAACAGTTCAACACGAAGCTGCTTGGGGTTTGGCCGTTCGGTCCGCAGCTGCTCTTCTGCAAGCCTGCGATCAAGGGCCTGGCAGACCTCAAGGGCCTCAAGGTCCGCATTCTTGACGGCGTGATGGCCAAGTTCATGGAGCGGGTCGGAGCCACACCTGTCACCATGGCTTTCGGCGAAGTGGCGCAGGGCCTGTCGCTCGGCACCATCGACTGCGCCGTCACCGGACCAAGTTCGGCCAATTCGGCTGGGTGGCCTGAATCCGTTACCCATGTCTATCCGCTAGCCCTGCAAGTGGCCGTGCAGGGCTACGGTATCAGCCTCCCCGCCTGGAACCGTTTGACACCCGACCAGCAGGTCAAACTCAAGGCAGGCATCGAGTCGCTCACGGCGGATATCTGGACCTATTCCAAGGAACTCTGGGACGACGCCATGCGCTGCAATGCGGGCGAGGAGCCCTGCACGACGGGGAAGAAGTACAAGCTGACAACAGTCCCGATCCAGCCGCAGGATCTGGCGCTGGTGCAGGGCGCAGTGCGTGAGATTTCATTCCCGGCGTGGTCCGAGGCCTGTGACAAGGTGAACCCGGGCTGTTCCGACGCCTGGAAGAAGACCGTCGGCCCGATCATCGGCATGAAGTGAGGCTGCGGTCCGCAGCGCTGCCCAGGCCCCGGACAGGTTCCGGGGCGCATGTTCTTCTTCGGGAGCCGATGCCTTGAACCGTCTGGAAAACACCGCCGCCGCCATTTTTGGCTCGGCCTTCCTGCTGCTGGCGCTGCTGGTTGCGCTGGAAACCATCATGCGCAAGGTGTTCAACACGTCGCTGCAGGGCGTGGATGAACTTGGCGGCTATATCCTCGCCGTTGCCGCAGCACTGTCGATGGCGGCGGCGCTTGTTTCCCGTGCGCATATCCGCATTGATCTCCTGCATGACCTGTCGCCGCGCCCGCTGCGGCTTGTGCTGAACGCTCTCGCCATGCTGGCGCTCTGTGCCTGTGCTATCATGCTGTTGCGCATGGCATGGATCGCGCTGGATGAATCAATCCTGTTCACGGCAACGGCGCAGACGCCATGGGCGACGCCGCTGCGCTATCCCCAGACTGCCTGGGTTGTCGCCCTTGCGCTGTTCGTGCTCGTCTCGGTGTTCCAGCTGTTCAAGATGGGCGTACTCGCGGTGCAGGGTAACTGGGCCGCTCTGGACCGCGTCTATGGACCGCGCGGCGCGAAGGAGGAGCTCGACGAGGAGATCGAGAGCCTGAAACAGCGCAGCGGGCAAGGCACGGGACCGGGGGTTACATAATGAGCATGATCACCGTCGGGGTTCTCGGATTTGCCGTGATGCTGGTGCTGATGCTGATCGGCATGCCGATCGGTGCGGTCATGCTGCTGCTCGGCCTCGCGGGCGGCATGATGGCCTTCGGGCAGGCGTTCCTCACCTCGTCCGCCTCCGTCATCTGGGGCGTGATGAGCGAGAACACGCTGACATCGATCCCGCTGTTCGTGCTGCTGGGCGAAATGCTGCTGCGAAGCGGCATGGCGGACCGGATGTATGTGGCTTTTGCGGCCTGGCTGGGGCGCTTGCCCGGCGGTCTGCTGCACACCAACATCGGCTGTTGCGCGCTCTTCGCGGCCACCTCAGGCTCGTCCGTGGCGACCGCTGCCACCATCGGCACGGTGGCCCTGCCGTCGTTGCAAAAATACGGCTATCCGATGAAGGATTCGCTGGGCTCGCTGGCGGCAGGCGGCACACTGGGTATCATGATCCCGCCAAGCATCAACTTCATCATCTACGGCTCGATGACCAACACATCGGTTGGCAAGCTGTTTCTGGCGGGCGTTATCCCAGGCCTCGCGCTGGCCGCGTTGTTCATGGTGTTCATTTACGTTTCGCATCGCTTCCGCAGCGAGAAGGTGGAGACGATTGTCACGCCGCGCGCCGAGCGCATGCGGCTGCTGCGCAATCTGGTGGAGCCGCTGACCGTGTTCGGCGTCGTCATGGGCTCGCTCTATCTCGGGATCGCGACAGCCACGGAATCAGCCGCCCTCGGTCTGGTCACCGTGCTCGCCTTCATCGTGGCGCAGGGCAAGCTGAGCCTGTCTCTGCTCCAGACATGTTTCCTGTCCAGCGCCCGGACCACCGGCATGATCCTGCTGATCGTGGTCGGCGCCTTCGTGCTGAACCTGGCGCTGAGCCTCACGGGCATTGGCGAGGCGATGACGAAATGGGTCACGGGCTTCGGCCTGTCGAGGGTGCAGATCCTGCTGTGCCTGATCGTTTTCTACCTGATCCTCGGCATGTTCATGGATACGCTGTCGATGATGGTGGCGACTATTCCTCTGGCTTTTCCGGTGGTCAGCAGCGTCGGAGTCGATCCGATCTGGTTTGGCGTCTTCATCGTGCTGATGTGCGAACTGGGGCTTATCACGCCGCCCGTCGGCATGAATCTCTTCGTGGTGCAGGGCATCAGGCCGGACAAGGGGCCTGTCTCGGATGTGATCCAGGGCGCTATCCCTTATGCCGCGATCATGATCCTTTTCGCCGTTCTGCTGATCATCTTCCCATCGATCGCGACATGGCTGCCGCAGCTGATGCGCGGATAGGTTCAGCCCTTCGCAGCAAGCGCCTGCATCTCGGCGAAGAGATCGCGGCCGAATTGCAGGAACAGGTCGGGCAGGTCGATGAACACCCAGTTCTCGGCCAGCAGGTCGCCCTCGCGGCGCCAGAAATCCATGGTCCGCATGGTGACGAGACGGTTTGTTGCGGGCTGGCCGAGATAGGGCCCTGAATGCGCCGCATGGATCGACGGCCAGCCCGTTGACGCGCAATACATGCCGTCGCCGATCCGACCCTTGTGGTTGCCGCCCTTGCTGACAGGGAACGCCGCCAGGAACGGGCGCTGATGAAAATCCTGAAAGCCCCTGAGCCGCCGGTTCGAACCGATGCCAGCTGGGCCATACCAGTTCATCTCGGGCGACCAGAAGCGTTCCTGAGCCATGCTTTCGAGCGTCTTGCCGTCATACTCCATCAGCCCCGCGATCATGGCCTCGACCAGTTTCAGCGAGCCATGGGCGTCGCCGGGATGCGGGTCCAGCCGTGGTATCCCGTCATGGGTCCGGGGACCAGGGATGAGGATCTCGACGCCGGGCGACGGCGGCAGCGGATTGACGCCCGCCTGCTGCATCAGGCCGATCATATCCCAGATCGAGACAGTCTCGACGATGATGTTGTTCGGGCTGAGCCGGTAGAATTCACCGTAACGCAGGAAGGCCAGATGGCCCGTGGGCGGAATGCAGAACAACGGCTCGGTGAAGGTGCCGCAATAATGGCCCATAGCCGCAATCCAGAGATTGCCCCGGAACTGCCCGGCCATGACAATGTCGTCGCGTCGCTCCACATCGTGCATGGCTGTGATCAGCGGCAGCACAGCCGCCTTGAACAGTGCCGCACTGCCGTGGCCGTCATTGACCGGATGCTGGCAATGCCACTCAAGGTCCGGTGCGAAAATCTTGGCCAGTCGGTCAGGATGCCACCGGAAATCACGCAATCGCTGGAGAATATCCGCCTTGTGAGTTCCGATCATCATCCGTTGGCCACTTCCTGTGCCGAACCTGACATCAATTGCCATAGAATGGAAAGGGCCATCAGCAGGTCGACACTGCGGGCAGTCCCCCGAAACGCTCCCGCGTCCATCGAATGACATCCGGGCCAAGCGGTGAACCGCGCGAAACAAGCGAAATATGATCGAGATCTGGATACATCTTCAGGTTGATCGGTTGCCCTGCTGCGCAGCGGGACTCCACGAACCGCTGCTGGATCGATGCCGGCACCAGATCATCGGCTTGGCCTTGTGCCACGAAAACCGGCGCTGCAATGGGCCTGTCAGGCGTATTTTCCCGCAGTCGCACGCCAAGCCATCCTTCTGCAGCGGCATTCCTGACAAGGCCGCTAGCGGGCATCATCAATGTCTGCGCCAGCGTGAGCAGGGTCTCGTAACCGCCAACGCACCGACCAGCAATATCGGCAGCGAGCCAGCGCGCGTGGAATGGAATGGCGCTGGCGACTTCATTGCCGGGATAGATCGCGGCATAGGCATGAACGACATAGGAAACGACGATCTTCCCGAAACCGCCGGACTGCGCTGCGGCCATCAGCGCAGGAAGGTCGGTGGCTGGAGCAAACGCTGCTATGCCCAGAATGGGAACATCGGGAGCGTAGTCCGGAGCCGTGATCCCGGACCAGAGCGCGGCGTGCCCGCCTTGCGAATGCCCCCAGATAACACTGCGCGTGTCCAGACTGATATCCGGTATCTTGCGTGCAGCACGGACAGCATCAAGCACAGAGCGGGCTGCATCGTCACCCACCAGATATCCGTGCGGACCTGATGTCCCAAGTCCGGCATAATCTGTCGCGACGTAGGCCCAGCCTTCGGCCAGTAACTCTTCGAACGCAGGCACATTGGCAAAGGGCTTGGAAAACAGTGATGGCGCACAGCCACGCGCGACGCCGGTCGTTCCATGCGCCCACGCCACCACGGGGCGCGGCTCCTGTGTCGGTTTCGCCGCAACGGCGACTATAGCGCTCGAAATTGCCGGGACATTGTCGAGGCGTGTGGTCGTATAGAGTATGCGCCAAGCCCGCGCGCCTGGGGGCACGGTTCGGTCAAAAGGCTCGGTCTTCAGCAATATTCCGGCAACCTCGGGAATCCGGGCATCTGTATCGTAGAACGCGTCCGCCGCAGGGGGGCGTGCGGCGAGCCACCCGGCCGCGATAAGGCCCACGCCCAAAATCACAGTGTAACCCAGGATTCGCAGTAGTCTCATGTAGCCAGCATCAGCCGAAACACTGGTGGCAAGCAATAGAGAGATTGCTCGCGTTGCCGGGTTGAAACAGTCTAAAGCGGTTCCGGGTCAGGGCTTTTTGCTGTTGGCCATTGATCCTTCCTGCGGAGAATGTCAGATTCAGAACAAGCAACATAAAGCCGAAGGCTGCCTATGACTCCCGACACCCTCCGTTCCGCCCGCTGGTTCGCGCCGGATGATTTCCGATCCTTCGGTCATCGCTCCCGCATGAACCAACTCGGATTCTCCGCCGAGGATTACGTCGGCAAGCCTGTGATCGCTGTGATCAACACCTGGTCCGAGATCGCGACCTGTCACCAGCATTTCAAGACACGGGCGGAGGATGTGAAGCGCGGCATCCTGCAGGCCGGCGGCTTCCCCATCGAATTGCCCGCGATCTCGCTGACCGAGGGCAAGGTGAAGCCCACCACGATGCTTTACCGCAACTTCCTCGCGATGGAGACGGAGGAACTCATCCGCTCGCATCCCGTGGACGGCGCCGTGCTGATGGGCGGTTGCGACAAGACCACGCCGGGACTCATCCTGGGCGCGATCAGCGCGGGATTGCCCGCAATCTTCGTGCCCGCCGGGCCGATGCTGCGGGGCAACTGGAAGGGCAAGGTGCTGGGCTCCGGCTCGGACGCCTTCAAATACTGGGACGAGCGTCGCGCCGGCAACATCTCGGACAAGGACTGGCTGGAGATGGAGGTGGGAATCGCCCGCTCACCCGGGGTGTGCATGACCATGGGTACGGCCTCGACCATGACCGGGCTGGCGGATGCGCTGGGGCTCTGCATCCCTGGCACATCATCGCTGCCCGCCGTCGACTCTGGCCACGTGCGCATGTGTGCGGATGCCGGACGGCGCATTGTCGGCATGGTCTGGGAAGACCTGACACCCTCGAAGATACTCACCCACGCCGCATTCCAGAACGCCATCGTCACCGCGATGGCCATGGGCTGTTCCACCAATGCCGTGATCCACATGATCGCCATGGCCCGCCGCGCAGGTCATGCCATCGGCCTTGATGATTTCGATGCCGCCAGCCGCAGCGTGCCGGTCATCGCCAACGTCAGGCCATCCGGCGACAAATACCTGATGGAGGATTTCTACTATGCGGGCGGGCTGCTGGGCCTGCTGTCGCGGCTCAAGCCCTTCCTTGATCTCAAGCAGATCAACGTCATGGGGCAGACATGGGCCGAGACGCTGAAGGATGCCGCAGTCTATGATGACGACGTGATCCGCCCGCTCGACAATGCCATCTACAACGAGGGCGCGCTGGCGGTATTGCGCGGCAATCTTGCGCCCGACGGCTGTGTCGTGAAGCCTTCGGCGGCACAGGCCAAGTTCCTGAAGCATTCGGGCAAAGCCTTGGTGTTCGAGGACTATCCTGATCTGAAGGCGCGCATTGACAGGGACGACCTTGATGTCACCGAAGATTCAGTGCTGGTCCTGCGCAATGCCGGTCCCCTCGGTGGTCCCGGAATGCCGGAATGGGGAATGCTGCCCATCCCGAAAAAGCTGGTGAAGCAGGGTGTGCGCGATATGGTGCGCATCTCCGACGCCCGCATGAGCGGCACCAGCTACGGGGCCTGCATCCTGCATGTCTCTCCGGAAAGCTACCTTGGCGGCCCGCTGGCGCTGGTGAAGACGGGCGACATCATCACGGTGGATATTCCCAACCGGTCCATCACGCTGGATGTGCCTGAGGCAGAGCTGGCCGCGCGCAAGGCGGCATGGCCTAGGCCTGCACCGCGCTACGAGCGCGGCTACGGCTGGATGTTCAGCCAGCATATCAAGCAGGCGCATGAGGGCTGCGACTTCGATTTCCTCGAAACGGACTTCGGCGCGCCGGTGTCCGAACCTGCGATTTTCTGAAGGACCGCCTCATGCCCCTTTCCCCCGCTACCCACGCCGCCCTGATGAAAGTCTCCGTCGCTACGCTCTGCACGGCCCTCTTCAAGCGGGGCCTGCGCAACCAGTTCATCCAGGACGTGCGCCCGCTGAACCCGAACGGGCCCAACATGGTCGGCGAGGCTTTCACGCTGCGTTACATGCCAGCACGGGAAGACCGGAACGGCATCGCCGCGTTCCAGAATCGCGACCATCCCCAGCGCAAGGCTGTGGAGGAATGCCCGCCGGGCGGCGTGATGGTGATCGACAGCCGCAAGGACGCGCGGGCGGCTTCCGCAGGCGGCATTCTCGTGTCGCGCCTGATGAAGCGCGGCGTCGCGGGTGTGGTGACGGATGGCGGTTTTCGCGACAGCCCCGAGATCGCGGAACTGGCCATGCCTGCCTATCACAGCCGCCCCTCCGCCCCCACCAACCTCACGCTGCACGAGGCCATCGAGATCAATGGCCCCATCGGCTGCGGCGACGCACCTGTTTTTCCGGGCGATGTTATCGTCGGCGACCGCGAGGGTGTCATCGTCATCCCGGCGGCCATCGCCGACGAAATTGCGGCGGAAGCCACTGAAATGACAGCCTTCGAGGATTTCGTGCAGGAAAAGGTGATGGAGGGCCGCTCGATCCTCGGCCTCTATCCGCCGACCGATCCGCAGTCCAAGGTCGATTTCGAGGTCTGGCGGAAAGCGAACAAGCGGTAATCTACAACGCCCGGAGTGCTGTCGTCATTCAGGCGAAATGACCCGGAGGCGGCACGCTGCTGGCCATAACCGTCATGGCCAGGCCGGTTGCGCCAACCGCCACATTTTCGGCGTAGAACCGCGCATCCGCAATGACCTCGGCCAGTACCGGCGCGGTGTCCCCACCGGCCTGACGCCGTGCGGCGCGCAACGCACCTTTGGCGAGATAAGCCGCGCCCGCCGTCACCGCGAAAAGGCGCAGGTAGGGTGTTGCCAATGCCAGCAGGGCGTCACCGTCAGCATGATGCACACGCAACCAGTCAGTCGCCTCCCGCAACGCATCCGCCGCATCGATCACGACAGGCCCAAGCTGGCCAAAGTCCGTCGCCGGTTCATCGCGGGCCGTCACGCCAATTGCCCGAAATCCGTCGATCAATTCGTCAGCCAGCGTACTGCCGGGTCGCAGCACCTTGCGTGTCACGAGATCAATGGCCTGAATTCCGTTGGTGCCTTCATAAATCGGCGTGATGCGCGCATCGCGGAAGTGCTGGGCAGCACCGGTCTCCTCGACATAGCCCATGCCGCCATGGATCTGGATACCAATCGATGCCACATCGACGCCGATATCAGAACAATAGGCTTTGGTGATCGGGGTCAGAAGCCCCGCCAGTTCCTCGGCATTCCGCGTCTTTCCGGCATCCTCCATGCCGTGTGCATGATCAATCGCGAGCGCCGCCTGATGCGCGATGGCGCGCGCCGCTGATGTCAGCGCACGCATCGTCATCAGGTTCCTCCGCACGTCTGGGTGCGCGATGATGGGGGACATTTCGGAAGGAGGCGTACCGTATGCCCGCCCTTGCCTGCGCGTCTTCGCGAATTCCAGCGCCTGCTGATAGGCGCGTTCCGCGATTGCAACGCCCTGCAAGCCGGTGAACAGTCTCGCCTTGTTCATCATCGTGAACATGCAGGCAAGGCCACGGTTTTCCTCGCCCACCAGCCACCCGATGGCGCCGCCCTTTTCACCGTAAGCCATGGAGCAGGTCGGGCTGGCATGGATGCCCAGCTTGTGTTCCAGTCCAGTGCAGATCACGTCGTTGCGCTCGCCCGGCGAGCTATCAGGATTGAGCAGAAATTTCGGCACCAGAAACAGCGAGATGCCTTTGGTTCCTGGCGGCGCATCCGGCAGCCGTGCCAGGACGAGATGGATAATGTTCTCCGTCAGGTCGTGCTCGCCATAGGTGATGTAGATCTTGTTGCCGGTGATGCGGTATGTGCCATCGCCCGCAGGAATGGCACGTGCGCGCAGTGCACCCAGATCAGACCCCGCCTGCGGCTCAGTCAGGTTCATCGTGGCAGTCCATTCACCGGAGACGAGCTTTGGCAGATAAAGCGCTTTCAGCGTTTCGTCCGCATGCTTCTCCAGCGTATCGACCGCACCCTGCGTCAGCACGGGACCAAGCGCAAAGGACATGCAGGCGCTGGTCCACATTTCCATCGTCGCCGTGGCAAGGCGCGTCGGCAGGCCCATGCCGCCCCACTGGGTCGGAAGATCGACCCCGTTCCATCCGGCTTCGGCCCAGGCCTTGTAGATGGCGGACCAGCCAGGCGGCGTGGAGACTTTGCCGTCGGTCAGCTTTGAGCCAATCCGGTCGCCGGGAATATTCTGAGGCGCAAGTTGTCCGCCTGCGAACCGCGCCGCCTCGTTCAGGATTTCCGAAACCAGATCATGCGAGAGATCGCCAGTCCGTCCCGCTGCAATATCGGCAGCGAGATCGGCCGTTTCGTCCAGCGAGAAGCGGATGCGGTCGATGGGCGCGCGGTAGTCCATCAGGTCAGGCCTTGCGGTCCAGCCCAAGCGCGCGGATGGCGTTCTGCTTGAGGATCAGATCATGCACCTCGGGCTTGAACCCGGATTCCTTGAATTGCGCGATCCAGCGATCCGGCTGGATCAGCGGAAAATCCGAGCCGAACAGCATTTTGTGCTTGAGCTGGCCATTGGCGTATTGGGCGATCTGCGGTGGAAAGTACTTCGGCATCCAGCCCGAGAGATCGATGTAGATGTTGGGTTTGTGCAGGGCCATCGACAGAGCTTCGTCGGTCCACGGCCAGGAGGGGTGCGCCAGGATGATGGTCATATCCGGGAAATCCACGGCGACATCGTCGATGTGGATGGGTTGAGAGTATTTCAGCCGCATGCCGCCGCCTCCGCGCATGCCGGTGCCAATGCCGGAATGCCCGGTGTGGAAGATCGCGGGCAATTTGTATTCCGCGATGACCTCATAGAGCTTGTAGGCCATGCGGTCGTTGGGGAAGAAACCCTGACACGTCGGGTGGAACTTGAAGCCCTTGACCACGCCCGCCTCGATCAGGTCCCGCGCCTCGCGCACGCCCATGACGCCCTTGTGCGGATCGATGGAGGCAAACGCGATCATGATATCGCTGTTGTCGCGCGCGGCGTCGGCAATCTCCTCGTTGGGGATGCGCCGGTTGCCGATCTGGAATTCGGTGTCCACCGTGAACATCACGAGCCCGATTCTGCGTTCGCGGTAGTAGGCCAGCGTCTCGGCGATGGTGGGGCGCTTGCCGACCTTGAAATACTTGCTCGCAGCTTCATCGTAGGGTGCCCAGAAGGCATCGGGGTCCTGGCGGCAGGACACCTCGGCATGTGTGTGGACGTCGATGGCGATGAGGTCGTCGATGTTCATGGCGTTTCTCGTGGCCCCGTTCAGGCGCTGATGATGTGATCAGACAGGGGCTCGGCATAGAGCGCCGCCACAACGGCCGCTCTTCGCTTCAGCACAGCCCGCTGGTTCAGCGAGCCCTTGTCCGTGATCTCGCCAGCCTCAAGAGAGGGCAGTTCCCTTTGCAGCGCAATCCTCTGCACGAAACTTGATGAACCTGTGGACTGAGCCGCCAGCGCCCTCAGCCGCTCGGCAAAAGCCGCATGCACGGCGGGATGCGCGAGAATGGAGATGTCATCGCTGGCGCCGCCCGCCAGCTTTCGGCAAGCCTCCATATCCGGAAAGACCAGCGCCGTGACGGCATCCCGGTCATGCCCGGCGATGACCGCGTCTCTGGCCAGCGGCTCCAGCCCGGCGACCAGCGCGGTGCGCAACGGACCCACGCTGACCCATGTCCCGGTCACCAGCTTGAAATCCTCCGACACCCGGCCGTCGAACAGAAAGCCTCCATCGGCATCTCCCGGCGTGATGAATTTCAGCGCGTCGCCGAAGCAGTAGAAGCCTTCGGCATCGAAGGCTTTCGCGGTCAGGTCGGGCGAGCGCCAGTAGCCCGGCGTGATATTCTCGCCCTTGATGCGCACCTCGAGCTTGTCGCTGGCAGGCACCAGTTTCAGCGTCACGCCTGCCATCGGCTGTCCCACATTGCCGGGCGTGGTTGTTTGGCGCAGATTCATGAGCGAG
>CAXTUM010000020.1:2400-12705 GCA_964247205.1 uncultured Beijerinckiaceae bacterium | reverse complement strand
TGGCGATGATGATGGCGGCCAGATTGCCCAGCAGAAACCCCGAGATGGCCTCGATCGCGGTCGGCAGCAGATTGGTCATCAGGACGCCGAAGCGGTCAACCAGTGTCGCTGCAACCAGTTGCGGTGAGGGCGCGACAAAGGTTGGCACCTTCAGGACATAGACGAGCAAGGCCCAGAACCCGATCAGGCAGGCGATGCCGATGACCGGCAGCACGCGCTGGCGCAGGCGTTTGCGGCGCTGCTCTTCGCGGAACGCCTCTTCCGCCGTGCGGATGCTCTGCTCGCGCGCTGTCGCCGCCATTCCGGGGTCGGTGATTGCAGTCAATGCACGCCCCTCCCGAGTTGAGCCCGCAACCGTGCGGCGATGGCGACAAACGCTGGCGTATCCCTGACCGACAGATCACGGTCCCGCGGCAGATCGATGGCTTCAAGCGCAGCCACTCGCCCCGGATTGGCCGAGAGAACCAGCACCTGATCGGCCAGAAACACGGCCTCATACACCGAGTGCGTGACAAACAGGATGGTGGCACCCGTCTCGGTCCAGATGCGGCGCAATTCCTCGTTCAGCCGGTCGCGCGTGATCTCGTCCAGCGCGCCGAAGGGCTCGTCCATCAGCAGCAGGCGCGGGCCGCCCAGGAGCGCGCGGGCAATAGCCACGCGTTGCCGCATGCCGCCCGAGAGCTCATGCGGGTAGCTGTTCTCCCATCCCGCGAGACCCACGAGCGCCAGCAACTCGCGTGGCGTGGACGCCCCTTTCGGCATATCGCGCTTGCCACCGACTTCCAGCGGCAATTCCACGTTCTGCAACGCCGTGCGCCAGGGCAGAAGCGCCGCATCCTGAAACACGAAACCCAGCGCCCGCGCCTTGCGGGCTTCCTCCGGCGAAAGGCCTAGAACCGTCATCTGGCCTTCCGAGGGCGCAATCAGATCCGCCACGACACGCAGCAACGTCGACTTGCCGCAGCCCGATGGACCAAGAAGGCTGGTGAAGCCTCCTGGTTCCACCGAAAACGACACATCCTCAAGGGCTGTCACGGTGCGTCGTTCGCTCAGGAAGCGGACGGAAACGCCGCGACAATCGACGGCTGGTGCGAGCATTGAACTGGCCTGTTCAGCCCAGTTTCGGGCGCGAGTCGGCGGTGGCTTTCAGAATGTCGAGGGTCATCACCTCGTCGAGCTTGGGCACGCGCTTGGTGAACTGGCCAAGCTCCGCGTAAAGCGCGATCTGATCCTGCCACACCGAAGCATCCATCGCGCCCCAGCCCTCGGCCTTCGTCTTGTCGGAGAAAGCGTATTCGAGCATGACCTTGGCGGCATCGATCTCGTCTTCCCGCTTGAGATTCGGAAATTCCTTGACGAGAAAGTCCACCGCTTTTTCCTGGTTGGCATGGGCATAGGCCCAGCCCTTGCCGGTGGCCCTGAGAAATTTCGCCAGCACATCCGCCTTGGTCCGGATTGTCTCGACCGTGGCATAATAGGGCAGCGCATAGAGCTTCACGCCGGTGTCCCAGAGCCGCATATCGACGCGCTGGTCGCCCAGCACCTTGAGGGCGGTCGTGTTGGTCAGCCAGCCCGTCACGACATCGACCTGACCCGTCAGCAGCGGTGCCATATCCGCGCCGATCGTGACGATGGTCACGTCCTTTTCGGCGATCTTGTTCTTGGCCAGCAGCGCCCTGAGCAGGATCACGCCGGTGGCTTGAATGCCGACTTTCTTGCCGACCAGATCCTTCGGTTCACGCACAGGGTTCTTCTTGAGCGAAAAGAACGTGTAGGGATGCACCTGCGCGCCTGTGGCAAAACATTTCACCGGGATATCCTGGGAGGCCGCCAGCATGAGCGACGGACTGGACGAAACCTGCCCGACCTCGAAACGACCGGCCGCCACTACGGCAACACCGTCGATATTCGGCCCGCCAGCCTGAAACTTCAGGTCAAGGCCTTCGGACTCGTAATAGCCCATCGCCTTGGCGCAGACCTCGCCCAGTTGGTTGCCTGACAGCAGCCATCCCAGCTGGAGATTCACCACCGGTTTGCCCTGGGCAAGACTGCCAACACTCACCATGGGTCCCAGTGCCGCCGCTGCAGCCGCACCCTTCATCACATTCCGACGATCAACCGGTTTCATGGTCATGCCCCGCGATGTTGCGACCTCGTGATGAGGTCTCCGCGATGGAGTAGATCACACTTCGATGCGTGCGCCAAAGAGCAGAATTTCGATATGAGTGCTCTGTTTTTTAGAACGTGAGGCCATCATTCCAGGCTACCGTCGACCCCCCCCTATTCTACGCCGGAGCGCCTGCTGTTCACACCAGCTTCGCCGAAATACAAAGTGCTGCTTGTGATTTTTCCCCCGTCAGGGCTGCTCCCAGTTCCGCGACAGTTCAATTGAGCTTGCGGACCACGCGACCAGGATTATGCGCCGTCCTTTCCCCATTCCTCAGCGTGAACACACCGTCGAGCAGGACGTGCCGGAAACCATCCGGATGCTGCTTGGGGTTCTTCAGTGTGGCCTTGTCGCGCACAGCGGCGGGGTCCAGAACAACAATATCCGCCGATGCCCCGACCTTGAGCCTGCCGCGCTCCGTCAGCCCGAGACGCCCGGCAGGCAAGGAGGTGATGCGGCGGACTGCTTCCTCGAGCTTCAGCACGCGTGTGTCGCGCACGTAGTGGCCAAGCAGGCGCGCTGTCCAGCCGAATCCGCTGAGCGACCCGATGACGGGCTGCATGGCGGAATGGCGCGAGAGTGCCAGCGTGTCCGACATCACTGCGCATTCCGGCTGCTCGATGCACATCCGGACATCGTTTTCGGAGAAGGAGTGCGATGTCCAAAGCATTTCGGTCATCCCCTCGCCTTCCTCGAGCATCAGGTCCATCGCAGCGTCAAAGGGATCCGCGTTGCGCTTCAATCCGATGTCCTGGAATGTCATGCCGACGAACTCCGGATTGGCGCGCGAGCGCAGGAGCACGATGTCCGCCCATTTGCGGTCAGTGACCAGACGCCAGATCGGCTGCGGGTTCGTCTTCATGGCCTCGCGCTGGGCGGGGTCCTTCAGGCGCGCCCGCAGGCCATCAACCCCGCCCTCGCGCGCCCACACCGGCAGGGCGGCGACCAGCGATGTATGGCTCCAGTCATGGGGGATGACATCATAAGCGACATCAAGTCCCTCCCGACGCGCACGGGCCAGCATATCAAGCGTACTCTCCATGGCGTGGGCAGGAGCCCCATATTTCGGCTGGATATGCGAAATCTGCAACCTTGCCCCGGCATGGCGCGCCGTGGCGATTGCTTCCGCGAAACCGAGGTCGTAATAGACATCCCGGTTGCGGACGTGGGTGGCGTAGAGCAGTCCGCGCCCCGCGCAGCACTGACACAAAGCTGCGATCTCGTGCTGCGGCGCGATATTGCCGGGGAAGTATTCGAGACCTGTACTGAACCCTATGGCTCCGGCGTCAAAACATTCCTCCGCGATGAAGGTCATTTTCCGGATTTCTTCCGGCGTCGGCAAACTGGTGCTGTCACCCTTCACGGCTCTGCGGATGTTTCCATGGCCCACCATTGCGGCGACATTGACGCCGAGCCCGGCCTTGTCGAGCCGCTCCAGATACTGGGCGAAGCTGCGCCAGTTCACATCGACCCCTGCGGCGATGAATCCAACGAGCTGGTCCCCCTTCATCTCATCGCCAAACGGGGCGCAGGATGTGCCGCATTGGCCGACAACTTCCAGCGTGACGCCCTGATGCACTTGGCTGTCCGCCGAGCCGTCGACGAGCAGGGTGAAGTCGGAATGGGTGTGGATATCGATGAAGCCCGGCGTTACGGTCAGGCCTGTTGCATTGATTCGCTCCCTCGCCTGGGCTGTCCCGAGCGAACCAATTTCCGTGATCGCTCCTTCACGAATGCCGATATCTCCGGCAAAGGCGGACCTGCCCGTGCCATCGATGATGGAGCCGTTCTCGATGATCGTGTCAAACATCACGCACCTCTGGATTGCATGCGGGGCAGATTATTTTCCCGGACCGAAAATCAGGTTCGGGAGCCACAGCACGAGCTGCGGAAAGGCGACCACGAAGGCCATGCCGAAGACGTAGGCGAAGCAGAACGGAATCACGGCTACGGAGATCTGCTCGATACTCGCCTTCGCCAACCGCGCCCCGATAAAGAGGTTTCCGCCGACCGGAGGCGTCAGGAAACCGATCTCGCAGGTCAGCACCGTGAATATGCCGAAAGTGATCGGGTCGATGCCGGCGGCGACGGCAGCTGGCAGCAGTACCGGCGTGAACAGGATGATCTGCGCCAGCGATTCCATGAAGGTGCCGATGAGGATCAGGAATGTGCCGACCAGCAGCAGGAAAAGCCACTTGTTGGCGATGATCGGGCCAAGCAGGGCAATCATCTGTTCCGGCAGATCATATAGGGCGAGCACCTGGCCGAACGCGGTCGTCGGCGTGATCAGGACGAGCAGTCCGGCGATCAGCGCGGTGAAGCGCAGCGCCTCAAGTACAGCGGCAGCTGTGAGTCCCTTGTAGATGAACAGGCCGACGAACAGCGCATAGGCGACGGCAACGCCGGCTGCCTCCGTCGGCGTGAAGATGCCGCCGTATATGCCGCCGAGGATGACCACCGGCGCGCCGAGCGCCCACTTTCCGTCCCACGCCGCCCTCGCCATGGGGCGGAACGCGAATGGCTCGCCCTTGCCGCCGAAATTGTCGCGGACGGCCAGGGCCCAGGCGGTCAGGAGCAGGAGTGCTGTGACGAAGATGCCTGGAATGATGCCTGCGAAGAACATGCGCGGGATGGAGACCTCTGCGACCAGGGCATAGATCACCATGAGATTGCTGGGCGGAATGAGGCTGCCCAGAGCGCCGGCGGAGGCCGCAACCGCACCCGCATATCGGCGACTGTATCCCTCCTTGATCATCGGCGGGATCGTGACGCTGCCGATGGCCGCCGTTGTCGCCGGTCCCGATCCGTTCAACGCCGCAAAGAAGGCGCAGGCGATCACGGTCACCAGCCCCAGGCTGCCGCGGTATGCGCCCACCAGGCTGGTGGCGATCCGGATCAGGTGCTCCGCCATTCCGCCTTTCTCCATCAGTCTTCCGGCGAGAACGAACAGCGGGATCGACAGCAGGGGAAACGGTTGCAAGGCAGTAAATGCGGTCTGCGCCAGCATGGTCTGCGGGATGTCGGCGAAATAAAGTGCCGCAGCCACGCTGAAGCCGACAACGGCATAGATGGGAACACCCATCACCATCAGGATGACGAAGAGAAGGGAGACAATCGCGATGTCACTCATAGTTCCATCGCACTTTCGTCTTCGACTGTCGGGAACCCTTCGCGGTTGCCTCGCCACCAGTCGGCATAGGCCTCGATCAGGCGAAACAGCATCAGCCCGTTGCCCAGCACGATGATGGTCTGGAACCATTTTGCGTCCATGTTCAGGGACGCCACGACGGATTGCTGACGCCACAGCAGCGCCAGGTATTCCCAGCCGTAGACCATCATGAAGATGAGGAAGGCCGCCCAGATCAGATCAGCGACGAACGTGACGGCCCAGGCGGCGCGGTAGGGCAGGATCATGACAGTCGCCATCATGCGGACATGGAACTTGTCGTTCACCGCCATGGCGGCACCGAAGTAGACCGCCCACGTCATGGCGAACATGGCGACATCCTCGGTCCAGACGAGACCGATATGCAGGACGTAGCGCGAGAAGACCTGGAGGCAGACGCAGGCGGCGATGATCGCCACCAGCCCGCAGGCTGCCCAATCCTCATATGTTCGCCCACCGACGGAAAGCCAGGGGGCGGGCTTGTGGCTTGCCATCAGACGGCAGCGCGGATCTTGTCGAGCATCGCCTTGAAGTCCGCACCCTTTTCCGCAACGAATTTATCCTGGAGCGGGATGACTGCGTTGATAAAGCTCTTCTGGTCCGGCCGCGTCACCTGCATGCCGTTGTCAGCGAGATACTTCCGGATTGTTTCCACCTCGGACTCGACCGCCGCGATCTGATGCTGACCGGCCTCCTTCGCGCATTGCAGGAACGTCTTCTGCTGCTCGGGGGAAAGCCGTGACATGAAGCGCTGGCTTGCCAGCAGCGGGGCGAACCCGGCAAAATGCTCCAGAATTGCGAGATGCTTCTGGAATTCGTTGAACTTCATCGCCTTGATCACCGACGTGCCGTTGTCCGAGCCGTCGACTGCACCGGTCTGGAGTGCAGCGGGCGTCTCCGACCAGGCCAGCGGCACGGGCTCGGCCCCAAAGGCCTTGAATGTCTGGATCATGACGTCGTTCTTCGGAACGCGGACCTTGAGGCCTGCCATGTCCTTGACGTCATTGATCGGCCGCTTCGAGTTGTAAAAATCGCGATGTGAGAGCGCACCCCACGTCAGCAGCGTCACGCCGGTCGCCTTCTGAAGCCGGTCGGCCAGTTCATCAGCAATCCCGCCGTCCCTGATCTTGCGGACATGGGCGGCTCCTTGGAAAATATAGGGAAGAACCGTGATGTCCATCAACGGGAAATGCGGGGAAACATTGTTGCCGCTGATGAAGTAGGCATCGACCGTGCCAAGCTGGAGCGCCTTGAAGGCGTCGTCTTCGGTCGCGATGGTAGCGCAGCAGCGGATCCGGACATCCACCGCGTCGCCCATACGCTCCTTCACAAGCTGCTGCAGCCTGGTGGCAGCGACACCATAGTCGGATTCGACCGGCGTCGAAAAACCGATGTTGAGAGGACGCGCCGTCTGGGCGTGGACAACCGCAGGCGCGGCGATGCTTGCAACTGCAGCCAGAACGCTGCGGCGTGTCAGGCGGATTGTCATGTTAACACTCTCCCCATCGAATGCGGCGGTGCCGGTCTGTTCGGATTTCATCCAGAACGCCAACGGATGCTATTGTGAATTTGATAGACGTAAATTAGAAAATTTGTCGTGATTGATGCAGGATGCGCATGATGAACTTGCAGCAGCTTCGCTACTTTCAGGCATTGGGCGAGGAACTCCATTTCCGCCGCGCCGCTGAGCGTCTGCATCTCTCGCAACCGGCGCTGACCCGGGCTATCCAGCAACTGGAATGCGCCGCCGGTTTCGCGTTGCTCAAGCGTGACAATCGCAATGTCGCTCTGACGCCGGCAGGCGAAGAGTACCTCAAGGGCTGTCGATCGATACTCGCTGCGATGGAGACCATGACCGACCGGGCGCGGCGCATGGCCAAAGGCGACATCGGGTCCGTCAGGATCGGCTATACCGATATCGCGGTCGCGGGCATCCTGCCTGCAGTCGTCCGCACATTCCGGTCGGCATGTCCCTCCATAACAGTTGAAGCGAACCATGGCTGTAGTCAGGCTCAGATGGATGATCTGGAAAGAGATGCGCTGGACATCGGTTTCTTCACTGGGCCGTGGTCAGTGAAAGGCTACACAACGTGGGTTGTCCAGCAGGACGCATTCGTCGCCGTTCTGCCTGCGCATCATCCCCTCGCCAGAAAGCCGGCCCTGACGCTGTCCGATCTCGCCGATGAGGCTTTCGTCCTGGGCGAGCCCCGGTTCTGGACACATTATCATGCCCATCTGAACAGACTTTGCCGCAAGGCCGGGTTTGAGCCGAAAGTCGTGCAATACGCGTCGAACAACGAAGGCATCCTGGGTCTTGTCGCGTGTGGCATGGGTGTATCCGTTCAGGCGGAATCGATCCGGACGTACGGGCGCGCTGACGTCGCTGTCAGAAACCTCGACAATGAGGGCGCAGAGATCCCGACGATCGCGGCTTGGCGGGACGAGCCCATGAACGCCGTGAAGGAGCGTATGATCGCGCATGTAAAAGGCCTCTATCCAGAGCCGGTGAAAGCCAGGGTGTCGAATTGTTGACGAAGATCCGGGCAAGATGTGGATAATGCCCTCTGCCTGTGAGTCCACGGCCTAGGTGGCCTCCCGGTGACGATGTCACAGGTCATGATGGGTGGTCCTCGACATGCTGCTGCGCAGCAATAGTCCAGCAAAACAATGCCCAGGCAGAACCGATCGCCCATCCCGCCAAAATGTCGCTAGGATAATGCACGCCGAGATAAAGGCGGCTCACGCCTACTGCGGTCGTCAGAGTGATGACGATGGCGATAAAGTAGACTTTAAGACGCCATGAAGGTGTGATGCTCGCCAACAATGCGCCAAGAGTCAGGAATGTGATGGCCGACAATGCGGAGTGGCCGCTTGGAAAGCTCGCTGTGAAAGTGCGCGCTGCATGCGGCAGATCGGGGCGAGGCCGGTCGAAGCCCATCTTCAGCGCAGTGCTGAGCGCGAGGCCGCCCAATACCGATGCGGTCAGCAGCGCTGCCTCGGCACGCTTGTCGGACAGCAGCATGTAGCCAAGACACGCCACGTAGACCAAACCCAGGAACGCAAAGCTCCCGAGGGCCGTCACGTCGCGGCCAAACTCCTGCAGCCACGCTGGGCCAATCGGCTCGGCCGGATTTCCTGCGCTCCTGAAAAGTCTGAGGATTGCCTGATCGAAATGCGCCAGATCGCCTTCCAGCATTTCCTCGGCGATAAACACGAAGGCCAGAACGAGAATCAGGACGCCGAGCGCAGCCGCTGGCCAACCTGACGCGGCCCTCGTGATGAGAGACCGAATTCCGTGCCTGCCAATATTCATCAAGGGCGCCAAGATCGCGTGTTCGAGCTGTCGCGAGTTTGCATAGGTCAGTTCCTGGATTGTTTTCGAAACCTGGGCAATGCCGGCGCCGCCCTTTTCCTAGAGCCTCTGCCAAAGGCATTGTGCGCCAAAACCAGTTTCTCCGCTATACAGGCCCTCTCCGAGGAAACAGTCCTTCGAACATTCTTTTCATAAGCCATTGTTCCCAATGGGCGTTCGTTGAAATTCCAGACCCGAAAACTGCTCCAAACACAGTCTGTGTACATTCCGAACCTGATCATGCAAGCCGCAAGCTGCTACGCGGTATGCTCGACAGAAAGAGTGTTAACGTTGTTGGCGATAGTGGCGGTGCGGCGTGGTTGACAGGCGAACAGTTATCCTTGGAGGTGCCGGGGTGGCTCTGACGGGCATCGGTGCGACCTATCTTGCTGGTCACGAGATAGGCTCCATGGCGGACTATACTGCGGCCACCGCGGCGACGCGGGCGGCGCTGCGGCAAATGCCGGAAGCAAGCGATCTCATCCGCTATGCCACGCTTGCCGCCAACAGCCACAATAGCCAGCCCTGGCGCTTCGCGATCAGTGAACGCGGGATCGTTATCCTCCCCGATCTCACGCGGCATCTCCCGGCGGTCGACCCTGACAACCATCATCTCTTCACGAGCCTGGGCTGTGCGGCTGAGAACCTTGCCATCGCTGCCCGGATGCGGGGGAAGTCCGGTGAGTTGACCTTCGATCCAGCGAATGACGGGGGCGTGACATTCGCTTTTGGAAGCGGGGCGTCCGGAGAGGCCGTGCTTTTTGATGCCATCCCGAAACGGCAATCAACGCGAGGTGATTTCGATGGCGGGCCCGTGGGTGCAGGCGATCTGGCGAAGCTTGCCCAGGCCGCAACCATGCCCGGTGTCGATCTCGTCTTGATTTCGGATCGACCCCGGATGGATCGCATCCGCGATCTCGTCGCCGCCGGCAACACCGCTCAGATGGCTGATGCTGCATTCGTGAGCGAACTCAAATCATGGCTGCGATTCAGTCCTCGATATGCAGCGGAAACAGGCGACGGGCTGTTCAGCGCCGCCAGCGGCAACCCAATGCTTCCGGAATGGCTTGGGCCAGTGATGTTCGACCTGGCTTTCAAGACAGGTTCGGAAAACGACAAATCGCCCGCCAGATCGCTTCATCGGCGGGCATCGCCGTTTTTGTCGGTCGGAAGAACGATCCAGAGCACTGGGTTCTCGCCGGGCGAGCCTGCCAGCGTTTCGCGCTTGCCGCCACCTCCATGGGTCTGAAGCATGCCTTCATCAACCAGCCTGTCGAAGTGCCTGGCCTGCGCCCGGAGCTGGCCGCACTGGTCCACATGCAAGACCGCCGCCCTGACATCGTGATGCGGTTTGGCTATGGCCCAGCATTGCCATTCTCGGCAAGGCGACCGGTGAGCGCGGTGCTGGCATGACCCCGCCTTTCACCACCGATCAGTTTCAGGGGGGTTGTAGCATACAACACAGCAATCTGGCCGGCGCAGATTGTGGCGTACATCTTTGGATTCATCGCGTTCGCCGCGCTTTGGATAAGACGATCACTGGCGACCCGGCTCATCCTGTCCATTCTCTCAGCCATCTGGGTGTTGAACGGGATTGGATGAAGCCTATTTCAGCACCTC
>CAXTUM010000020.1:0-2300 GCA_964247205.1 uncultured Beijerinckiaceae bacterium | reverse complement strand
TGGAGACGAATTCATCTTGCCGAAGCACATGCTCGCCGGTGCGTATATTCTTGTCTGAGCAGATTCCGGTTCTGGTTCATGGCCAGCGAAAAATGCGTCCTTGAGGTCTTGGAGTCGCGCCCGGGATCGCACCCCGTCGGCTCCGATGTACCAGCGCTGCTGCATCAGGGCTGACGCCTTGCCTGCCCGGCTTGCGGGGACACCGCCAGGGCCAGTCGCGCCAGCGCGGGCAGCGACTTGCAGCCCGTCTTGGTCATGATAGCGTTGCGATGGTTCTCGACCGTGCGCTGGCTGATGCCGAGATCCGCTGCGATATTCTTGCTGGGATGACCAGCAAGCACCAACTCCATGATCTGCTTCTGCCGCACCGTCAGACCTGCCACCTGGCTCTGCGCTTCCTTTTGCCACTGTGTCACTTTGCTGACATCGCGGGACTGCTCCAGCGCGCGCTTTATGCTGGCGAGCAGGTCGCGCGGGCCGACCGGCTTTTCGATGAAATCGACCGCTCCGGCCTTCATTGCCTGCACGGCCATGGGGACATCGCTGTTGCCGGTGATCATGATTGCAGGGAGCCGGTCGCCCGAATCGCTGAGTTGCTGCAACAGAGCGAACCCGTTCATGCCTGGCAGGTAGGCATCGATGAGCAAGCATCCGCCGTTGCCTGTGCGGTACTGCGCCAGAAAGTCCTCGCAGGTAGCGAAGGTCGCGGCGGTGTGGCCGTGACTTTCCAGCAGCGTGCGCATCGTGTCGCGGATGTTCCGGTCGTCGTCGACAACATAGACGATGTCCGCAGTTGGGCTGACGTCGGCCAGCAAGGATTCGGCCGGCGCGGGCGAAGCCTTCGGCGGCTGCGCAGACAGGAGCGTTTCGATAACGCTCATCATCTTCTTCAGCTTCACAGGCTTGCTGAGGTGGACGCAGTCATTCCGTGCGATCTCGGTCAATGTACTGGTGGAAATATCGCCAGTCAGGATGACCACCGGAACAAAGTGGTTCAAGACGCTGCGCAGTCCTGCCGCAATCTGCAGTCCGTCCATGCCATTGGGAAGGTTGTAGTCCGCAATGACGAGATCGGGCTTCAGCGTTCCTTTCCCGACCAGCTCCAGGGCGGCCGGCCCATCGAAGGCGGTGGTCACGTGATGACCCTCTGCGTCCAGCAGAAGAGCGAGCAGTTCACGCACATCCGGATCGTCTTCGACAACGAGTATAGCGCAGTTCTTCGCGCCAAATGCTGCAGTCGGCGCCATATCAGTGACGTCAGGTGCAACAGATATCGGAGACTCAATGCCATCGGCCGGCAAAGCGATCTCGATGGCGAAGACAGATCCCCTGCCCAGGCGCGAGCGCACGTGCACCTTGTAGCCCAACAGTGAAACGAGCCGCTTCACGATGGAAAGACCGAGGCCCAGACCGCGGCTGCGCTCGCGCGCAGCATTGTCGAGCTGGTGATACTCCTCGAAGATTGTCTGGAGTTCGGCCTCGGGTATGCCGATTCCTGTGTCCCAGATCTCGATGCTCAGGCACCCGGCCCTGCGGCGGCAACCCAGAAGCACCTTGCCTGACCGCGTGTATTTGATCGCGTTGGTCAAAAGGTTCCGCAGCATCTGCTCCAGCAGCCGCGGATCGGTGTGAATGGTTTACCTGCAATGCACGACCTTGAGCGCCAGCGCCTTAGCCTGTGCGTGATAGGAGAATTCTTCGCGTAGGCGGTCGAACAGATTGTCAAGGGGATAGCTGACAATGTCAGCGCGCACGACGCCGGCCTCGATCTGGTTGATATCGAGCAGCGCGTTGAGCATTCCCGACATCGCGTGCAGCGTGTCATCGAGCCGCTTCACCAGGTTCTGCGCCTTTTCGCCTTCAACCGTCCTGGCAAGCAATCCTTGCACGAAGGCGATGGTCTGGAGCGGCTGGCGCAGGTCATGGCTGGCCGCCGCCAGAAAGCGGGATTTGGCGCGGTTGGCCTGTTCGGCCTCCAGCTTGGCCAGTTCCAGCGCCTTGCGGATGCGCTTGCGCTCGCTGATGTCGGTGAAGGTGATGACCACGCCTTCCACGCGGTTGTCGTGGTTCCGGTACGGCAGGATGCGGCGTGTGAACCACACCTCCGTCGCCGTTTCGATCTCGCGATCAACGGGATTCAGGTCTTTCAGGACGGAGTGGGCGTCGGCGGCCAGTTGCGAATCTGCCGCAAGCGAGTGCAGATCGGCCAGCGGCCTGCCCACATCGCCTGGAATCACGTTGAACAGCGACTTCGTGGCCGGCGTGAACTTCGTGTTCAACAAGAACCTGAGCGTGAACCC